>CALFYU010000477.1 GCA_937952455.1 uncultured Planctomycetaceae bacterium | reverse complement strand
CTTTGATGATGACTGCCTTCCGTTTGGTAAAATTCTCCGGAACCGGCAGCGTTACGTTGCCGGTGGCCCCCCATTCGCAACCGCGATTCATCACCGTCTGAAACCCGAAGCAACGCAAGGCCGTGATCTCCTCGCCGTTGACGTGCCCCATGACCGTGGTGAACACACGGCCTTTGCCGTAGGGGATCACCCAAACCATCGGCTCGTGCGTACCCGTGCCGTTGGTGGACTCGTCGGAATAGGCGGTGGCCAGAATCTGCATATTGAGTGCCGGCCCGCGTTGTCCGTGATATAACTCATCTTTGGCGTGCATCCACTCCCGCGGCAAGCCCCGCATGACGGGATGCTGTGTGTCGCGGGTTACGATCGCATACGCGTGTTGCCGCCCGTGCCCGGCGCCGGGGCCTTCGCCGGCGGCGCTGCGGATGACTTTCCCGTCGTCGTTCAATGAAACACGGGCGCCGAAGTCGTTTCCGCGCCACCCCAGGCCGCTCATATCGTTCCCCTCAGGGCACTGCGGAAACGCGTTGTTGGCAGCGTGGATAATGACCAGTCCCCCGCCCCCTTCGACATACTCCGTCAGATCCCGCTGCACGCGCTTGGGCCAGGGCTGGCCGTTGTAGTTGCTCAGGACCACGTCATACTTGGAGAATTGCGGCCGAAATTTTTCCCACGCGGCAGCCGGAGCATCGCTGCCCGGCGAGGTCGCCACGTCGACGGCAAACCGCCCGGTCTCTTCCAGCACGTCTTTCATATAGGGCGTCATCGCCTTCCAATTGTGATTGTTCTGCCCATCGACGATCAAGAGCTTTAGTTTCTCCGCCGCCCGGATGTCATCGGCCACGCAAAAGGTACCCGCGATGCAAACCACACTCGCGACGAACAACCGTGCCAAATGGTGAATCATCGATCATCCCCTTCTCTATTTACACAACAAGGCCGCGTGTGGAGACGCCAAGACTCAGAGGAAAAAGAGGAGGCTCTCGACTCGCATCCCGTGGCGGCCGTCGCGCCGTTGCGTGAAAATTTCTTCAATCAGATGCGGCGCACACCGAAACGCCTAAGGCGCCGGCGGGATGTCGATCTCAACCGTCCGCAAAAAGCCTTGTCGTTCGACGAGCAATGACAAGTTGCGGTTCTCGAAAAACGCCTCGGCGGAAACGGTCTCGAACTCCGACACCTCCCGTTCCCCAATTCTGTAGATTCGGTCGTTCAATCGCAACCCGGCCAGTGCTGCCGGCGATCCGGGGACCACCTGATTGAGCACCACGCATCCTGGATCGGCCGAATCGATCCGCCAACTAATCCCCAGCCGCAAGGGCGTTCCCTCCAAGTTTACGGGAATCGTCTTTTTTTTCGTATCCGCGCCGCGGGAGATGACAAACTCCGCCGGACTCTTTGCGGACAGCACGGCGGAGAGGAATTCGCGTCCTGCCGCAACAGGCTTTCCCGCCACCTCGAAAATCAAATCCCCGGTGGTCAATCCGGCCTGGTGCGCAGCGGAACCGGGGCGCACCGCATCGACGCGGATGCACGCAGCCGGTGAATCCACTTCAGACCAGCGGACACCCAACCGACCGGGACGCGGGGGGAGTCCCTGTTCGCTTTGCTGCTGGGCTGCGATGGTTTCACCCAGGGCGGCGCGGCGAAACCCGGCGATGTGATCCCGATTGGCCATGTCCCACGTGACATAAAACATCAACCGCGCCACCTCCCGAATGCCGTCGTAATTCACCTTGTCGAGATCGTCATTGGGAGTGTGGTAGTCCTCATGCAATCCGGTATGAAACATCAGCGCCGGCACCTGGTGTTGCAGAAACGGCCAATGGTCGCTGTTATCCGGCAACTCCCAGGTGTAGTCGATTTTCAACGACTCGTCGCGATTCTGAGTGCTGATTAACCGTCGCAGTCCCGAGATCGTCCGCGCGCCGTAACAGGTCAGGGCCCCCTGCCGCAAACGGCCGCTCATGTCGACGTTGATCAACAGCTTGATCTTGTCGCGGGGGACGGTCGGCGAGCGGATCCAATGCTCCGATCCCCACAAACCTTTTTCTTCTGCGTCCCACAAGGCAAACAGAATCGTCCGCCGCGGCGGCGTGTTGAGGTTCGAGATCGCTTCAGCCAGTTCAATCAGCGCTGCGGTTCCGCTGGCGTTGTCGTCGGCGCCATTGTGGATGTATCCGGTCGGCCCGCGGCTGTTCTCGCGGTTGCCGTAACCCACGTGGTCGTAATGCGCGCTCACGACGACCACTTCATCCCCTACGTCGGGGTCCTCGCCGCGAATCACGCCAAGGATATTGCGATAGTTGCCGCTGAAGTCCTGATAGTAGCGGTTGTCGCTGGCGCCGCCTGCTAATTTCAGCCGCTGGTACTGCTGCCCCAGATAGACCCCCGCCGCCATCCCCCCTTGCGAGCCGGCCTCGCGGCCTTCAAAGGTATCACTGGCCAGGACGGTGACGTGTTCCTTGATGTCGGGGACGCGAATGGAATCCAGCGCCTGCGAGATCGAGTAATTCCCGGCAGCGCGGGCCTCGCCGGCGAAAAAACAAGAGATCAGTAACAGACCAATTGCGGCATTGCGGGGCGTGAACACGAGCATGGGGATCGGCGGAGTGATGATCGAGGACTGGGGGTGGGTGGACGGAATAACTTCACTGTATCATTTGATGAAACGACGAGAAAAGCCCGAACGAATCCGGGAGCCGGGTTTCGCCGGCGGCCTACTGGAACGGTCGCTGCGATGTTGGTAATTTCGAAGGGGCAAACGTCATCTGAATCAATTAGAAGAGGCCCGACCGCCATGTTCTACCGCATCGCTTTGTTAATCCTCGTCATTTCTCAAATTGCCGGTGTCGTCGGTACCGTCCAAGCGGCGGCGGACAAGCCGAATATCGTATTCATCTTTGCCGACGACCTGGGCTGGACCGATTTGGGCTGTTATGGCAGCGAGTACTACGAAACGCCGAACATCGATCGCCTCAGCCAACAGGGGATGAAATTTACGTGCGGTTATACAAACGCCCCCAATTGCGCCCCGACGCGGGCCTGTTTGATGACCGGTAAGTATTCCCCCCGCCACGGCATCTACACCGTCGGCACCGGTGCCCGCGGCAAGGAGAAATTCCGTAAGATGATTCCGGTGGAGAACGTCACCGATCTGCCGCTCGATCAAGTCACGATGGCTGATGCCTTGAAGCAGGCCGGCTACGTCACGGGCATGTTCGGAAAATGGCACCTGGGCAACGGACCGAAGCACCATCCCTCGCAGCGGGGATTCGACGAGGCTGTCGTGACTTCGCGAGGACATTTCGGCTTCAGCACCACGCCGCATGTGGATATTGAAGAGGGAACGTATCTGGCCGATTTTCTCACCGATCAAGCCGTCTCGTTTATCGAACGCCATCGCGATGAACCGTTCTTTTTGTACGTCCCGCACAATGCCGTGCACACGCCAATCGAAGCCAAGGAATCTTCGACGGCCAAGTTCCAAGGCAAGCCGCCGGTGGGCGGGCATCGCAACCCGGTCTATGCCGGCATGATCGACAGTCTGGACGAGGGGATGGGGCGGATCATGGCCAAGCTGGATGAACTGAAACTTGCCGACAACACGATTCTGATTTTCTATTCCGACAACGGCGGGCTGGGAGGCTATGGCGAGATCGGCGGCAATACGGGGCGAAACATCACGAACAACGCTCCGCTCCGCGGTGGAAAGGGGATGTTGTACGAAGGGGGCGTGCGCGTGCCGCTGATCATCCGCTGGCCGAAAAAGATTGCCGCTGGCTCGGTTTGCGCCGAACCGGTGATTTCGATTGATTTCTTTCCCACGTTTCTCGAAGCGGCCGCCGCGCAGCCTGATCCCGGATACGATCTTGACGGCGTGAGTTTTCTGCCGCTGTTAACATCCGCCGGCCAAGCCAAGCTCAACCGCGAGGCGCTCTACTGGCATTTTCCCGGTTACTTGCAGGCCAACGAAAAGACGGGCACCTGGCGGACGACTCCGGCCGGGGCGATCCGCGTTGGCGACTACAAATTGCTGGAATTCTTCGAGGACCGGCACGTGGAGTTGTACAATCTCCGCGACGATCTCAGCCAAAAACAGGACCTGGCAGGACAGATGCCGGACAAGGCGGACGAATTGCGCCGGAGATTGCACGCGTGGCGCAACAACGTCAAAGCCCCGATGCCCGTACCGAAATCGGCGGAATAGCCGCGCGACATGCGCCGCGATGCACCCAGCAGGTTTAATATTCGGGGGTGAGGAGCAGGCCGGGCGGCGGGATGGGGGAGCGCCCAGTGCTGTCGCCCACCAACGGAGCTTCGCCGCCAAGGGCCAACTGGTCGACCTCCGGGGCGAATTCGTGATCGCCGTTGAGAATTTGATCGCGGGTGATGACCTGCCCCGTGTGCGCCGCCATGCGGCCCATCGACGTCACCAGCGACGCTTCCACGCCCCGCTGGACTTCGTTGAACGGCTTGTCGTTGCGAATTGCATCGATCAAGTGATCCCATTCCAACTGATAGGGGCTTTTCTCCGGCTGCGGAAACGCCCAAACCAGGTTGTTGTCGTCTTCGTTCCAGCCCTTGTAGATGCGGCACCTGGCCGGCGAGTGTGAAGCGGTGGAGATGACGGCCGCTCCTTTGGTGCCGTGGGCGTAGCTGGCGAATTCGTGGTGGCAGCCGGGGATCGTTCGGCCGTTGAGGAATAGCTTGGTGCCGTCCTCAAAGGTGTATTCCACCGAATAGGTGTCGAAGTTCTGATCGACGTCGTCGCCGCGGTAGTGCCGTCCGCCGGACGCCTTGGCCCGGACCGGAAAGGCGTCCTTCATCCAGCAGCACTCATCGATGTTGTGAATCAGGAAGTCGCTGAACGCGCCGCCGCTGGCCCACAGGAACGCGTGGAAATTGCGGATCTGGTATTCCAGTTCGTTCTTGTCCGCCGGTTTGGGGCCGACCGCCGCCGAACCGGTGGGACCGGCCATGCGGTAGGCTCGCAATTCCAAAATCTCGCCGATCTGACCCTGCTTGATGCGATCGTACAACTCCGCACGGGCTTCGCAGTGCCGGCACATCAGGCCGACGCCGACCTTCAGATTGCGTTTGACCGATTCTTCGCCCAAAGCGAACATCTTTCGCGAAGTGGGACCGTCGACCGTGACCGGCTTCTCCATGAAGACGTTCAAGCCCTTTTCGATGGCGTAGGTGAAGTGTACCCAGCGGAAGGCAGGCGGAGTGGCGAAGATCACGACGTCGCCCGGTTGGAGGCAATCCATGGCCTGCTTATAGGCATCAAAGCCCATGAACTTGCGTTCTTCCGGGACGTCGACTTTGTCCGGAAATTTTCCGGAGAGACCGTTGTAGCTGTCCGATTGCCGATCCTCGAAAACGTCGGCCATGGCCACGAGTTTGATCGGCCCTTGGTTATCCACCGACAACGCGTTAGCCGCGGCTCCCGTGCCCCGGCCGCCGCAACCGACCAATGCGACCTGAATGGTGTTGTCTTCCGAGGCGAACGCACGCGGCGACATTCCGGCGACCAAAGTTGACGCAGCCGCGACGCGGCCTGTGTTCTTCAAAAATTCGCGGCGCGAAGAATCGGTGGAATTGGGCTCGGTCATCGACGGGTCCTTTGCGTAAAGGAGTCAGCAGTTATATCAACGGTCTCCGGTATGTTCAGCATACGCGGTTATTGCAAGTTGTTGCAAGAGTTGGGGGCGGTTCACGTTGCGCAGCGAGCCGTAAAGTTTAGCAAAACCCGCAAAATCAAACGGCGAGTCCAGCATCGAATGGCGGCCTCCTGTGCCGACTCGTCTGCGTCCGACTCGACACTAAAGCCTACGGGCTAATACCCGCTTTCAGCGGGGGACGTCCTGTAAGCGGGACTGCTATGCCGCGATCGGTTGCGCCGGAGTGGGGAGACCTGCGGTCGGGCCTGTGCGGGGTCGGGAGCCCTGCGCACAACCCTTGTCCTCAAGCCTGTCCCCTCAAGCCTCAAGCCTATTTCGCATCAATCCGGTACAAGTGCGATCGCGAGCGCAAAAACAGCGTATCGCCCGAGACCGCCGGTGAGGCCATGAAACCGTCGCCGAGAGAATTCGTCGCCAGCTTGCGATATTCGCGCGACGCCTCGACCACCGTGGTTTTGCCCTCTTCGTCGAAGAAGTACACCTTGCCGTCGGCATAGATCGGGGAGGCGGAGAAATTCCCGCCCAAGCGCTTCCGCCAAATTCCCTCGCCGGTTTTGGCGTCGACGCAGGCGGCAATGCCGCCGTCGTCGACCACGAACAGCAGGTCATCCACCAGTAGCGGCGAAGACCGTCTGGGGACGACCTGTTTGTATTCCCAGACGATGTGGTCCGGCGCGAGCACGCCGCGGCCGGCGGGATTCACAGCCCACAGATTTCCGCCGGAGCCCATCGGCATATACACCAGGCCGTGCCCCCACGCCGGCCGGCACGATCCCGAGTGCACGCCGGGGGCGTCCAGCCGCCACAGTTCTTCACCGGTTTCGGGATCGTAAGCGTACAGTGCCTTGGAGGCCAAGCTAATCAACACCGGCCGGCCGTCGACGTTGGCGATGATTGGCGTCGAAAACGCCTTGCGAAAATCCCCATCGCGGACTGGTTTGCCGGTCTTTTCATCGGTGTCGTCAAAATCGACGCTCCGCTCCGTCTCCCAGACCGTGTCGCCGGTCTGCTTATCGAGTGCCACCACGTATTGCCGATCGCTGCCGTCGAAGTGCAAGATCAGCAAGTTCTTGTACAGAAACGGCGACGACCCCGGCCCGCGGAAGTGATTGCAGACAAAGTCGGTCCGCTCCCAAAGGACCTCGCCGGTCTCGGTGTCCAGACAGGCGTTGTAAGGAGACCCAAAACTGACATAGACCCGCCCGTCTTCGATTACGGGCGAGGGGGACGCATAGGAGTTAAAGGGATGGCAGTATTGGGGACCGGCCACCGCGTGCAGCATTTTGTTGTGAATGACCTTGCCGCTGTTTTTGTCGATACAGAGGACGGATAGCCGCGTGCCGTCCGGGCGGGCGGTGGTCACCCAGATTTGATCGCCCCAGATTACCGGCGAGGACCAGGCTTTGCCCTCGATTGCGACCTTCCAGGTGACGTTTTCGTCCTCGCCCCAGGTGACCGGCAGGTTCTTGGCATCGGTCAAACCCTGGTCGGAGGGTCCGCGGTAATTGGACCAGTTCTCACCGGCCCGCGCGAAGCCGCAAAAAAGGACCGCCAGAGCGGCGCACAACAAGGCGTTTTTCAATGTCAGCATTCTCGAACTCCGCTGGCGGGGTCGGGGAGGGATCATGTGCGGGAGCAGTTAGCGCAACCCTCCGTTTATGTTGGCGCACACCGGCGAATTTGGCAAGCGCCGCGAACGCCGGATCGGGGGCATTGCATAGCGGTCGCCGGAGTGCTACACCAACTCCATGCCGCCGGTTTCTTTTCGCCACGGATCAACACGGATCAAACACAGACAAAAACTCGGCCGCGCGATCGTGAACAGGCTAACGGGCGAGGCTCCTGCCGAGCCGCGGGCGACGCGGGGCTCACAACTTGGAGAACGCCGCCGTATGTGTCCGACGTCACTCGTCCTACATAGAAAGGTGCGTCACGACGCACCCGACGATGGCCGTGGGTTGCGATTAGCCACGAATCACCACAGATAAAACGCAGATCTTTTTCGACGTGACACCACAAGTCCCAAACCGACGGCTTGCCGTCGTTCGCGGCGTTGTTTGCCGAGACGTGCGCCGCCGTGAATTTCCCTTACGACTTTACTAATACCCCATGTCAATTCTGAGTTTAAGCCGCGTTTCGTTCGCGTTTGGCGGGCCGGCGTTGTTGGATGATGTCAACCTCGAAATCGAGGCGGGCGAGCGTATCGGGTTGCTGGGCCGCAACGGGGCGGGCAAGTCGACGCTGATGAAGATCATTGCCGGCGAACTTCCCCCCGACGACGGTGACGTGAGCCGCGCCGCCGGGCTGAATATCGC
>CALFYU010000476.1 GCA_937952455.1 uncultured Planctomycetaceae bacterium | reverse complement strand
ACGCCCGCGTGATCGCTATTGAAAGCGATCGCGAATTTGGCGTCAGCGTCCTGCAGCGGCTCGATGCCGTGCTCACCGAACGGGGAGAACTGTTCCGCGCCCAAGGCGTGCAGGACATCGAGATGTTTCGCAACAACCTTCCCGATCAACGCATGCCGCGTATCCTGCTGATTGTCGACGAATTTCAGGAGTTCTTTACCGAAGACGATAAACTCTCACAAAACGCGTCGCTGTTGTTGGACCGGTTGGTGCGGCAAGGGCGGGCGTTCGGGATTCATGTCTTGCTCGGTTCACAGTCACTGGGGGGCGCCTACTCTCTCGCCCGCAGCACGATGGGGCAAGTCGCCGTGCGGATCGCGCTGCAATGTAGCGAATCGGATGCCCATCTGATTCTGAGCGAAGACAACACAGCGGCGCGGCTGCTGACGCGTCCCGGCGAAGCGATCTATAACGACGCTAACGGATTGATCGACGGCAACCATCCCTTCCAAATCGCCTGGCTGAATGACGAACAACGTGCGGAAAAATTGCGGCGGATTGAAAACCTGACGTTGCGCCGCGGCCTACAGCCCCAACCGCCGGTAGTCTTCGAGGGCAACGTCCCCTCCGATCCTCAGAACAATTCCGAGATCAACGAACTCATCAGCGGGTTTCCGCCCCCACAACCGCCGGCACGCGGCCGTGTTTGGCTGGGAGAACCGGTCGAACTCAAGGCCGCTTCGGCCGTTGAATTCCCGCGACAGGCCGGCAGCAATCTGCTGATCATCGGCCAGAGCGTCGATTCGGCGCTGGGCATTCTGACGACCACATTGAGCAGCCTGGGATACCAATACCCGCCGCCCGATGCCGGTTCCGATTCATCAGTGCAACTCCACGTTCTGGATGCCCTGCCTGCTGAACATGAGTCGTTGGGGTTGTGGAATCAAGCGGTCCGTCCACTCGGGCATGACATAGACGTCGCCGGTCCGGACGAGGTGACGCGCGTTGTCAATGATCTGGCCGCAAAGATCGATCACCGCCTCGAATCGCCCCAGGACCCAGCGGTACCGATTTATCTATACGTCGTGAACCTGTCCGGCTTCCGGGATTTGCGCAAAGAAGAAGACGACTTCGGCTCCTGGGGCAGCGACGCCGATAAGCCGCCGTCAACGGCCAAGCAGTTCGCAAAGATCCTGACCGACGGTCCGGCGGTCGGCGTACATGCCCTGATTTGGTGCGACTCGTATAACAACGTTGCCCGCTGGCTGGGGAACAAACTGCTCAAGGAAATCGAAGTTCGTGTCTGTTTCCGTATGAACGCCAACGACTCCAGCCAAGTGATCGATACCCCGGCCGCGGGACGTTTGGGTCCCAATCGCGCACTGTTGTACCACGACTCGACCGGCGACACGGAGAAGTTCCGCCCATACGCCGTTCTTCTATCCCCGATGGTTGCGTCGCAGCCACCGGCGGCCCATCGGCAGGACGACGAGAATCCCGACGACGACAATTCGGACGGGAATTGGAACAACCTCGAGATGTTTTCCGTGAACTAACACATGCGAAGTCGCCATTCAGCGGCCGCGGCAGGCGTTCCACATTTCCAGTAACCGAGGCACGACGGGATCGAACGCGGCGTTCCAGTCCTGTGGCACATCGAGCACCGTGCCGGCAAAACGCTCGGGGAGTTGATCGGCCCGGGCCGCAGCAGCGCACAGCCCGGCGGCGATGTCTTCGACCCGCGGCTCGACCGGCAACAGGTTGGGTGAAATCCGCCGCAAGCGTTCAGCCGTTTTGACGGCGAACGTATTCGTGACCACTGTCGCTCCACAGGCGGCCATTTCCAGCGGCGGATAGCTGGTGTGCGGCGAGAGCATCAGCGACAATCCCACGTCGGCCGTCTGCAGCAAGCGGGGATAGGCGTCGTAGTCGCACCAGGCAATCGGTTTAATCACGACTCCGCATCCCAAATCGGCCGCCGGCCCATCGCCGCCGATGAAATCGATTTCCCACTCCGTTGGGGAAAACGCACCCTGTGCGACCGCCAGTTTGAGAGCGACTAAGCCCATTTCAAACAAGTTTCGCGGCGCCTGCGGACGCGCGTAAAACAACAGTCGCTTTTTCCGCGCGGCCTGCTCCTCGAATCGCGGGAAAAACCGCCGTGGATCGACCGCCGGCTCAAATGTCACGCACTGATCCGAGAACCCCGGTTCGGCGAATCGCCCCACGTGCTCTTTCGCAAGAAAGTCAGCCAACAACCGGCCGCAGATGATTCCGTAATAGTCGAGACTGTAAGTCTCCAGCGCCAACGCCTGCCTGGTCGACCACGCGTACATCGCCGGTTCGTAGTCTTGAATCAAATAGAAAAAACGTCGTGAGTGTAGCTGCGGTTGAATCTCTTTGATCATCTGCACGGTCCACCAGGCAGTCCCGCATAACACGTCGTCGCTGCCGAGCACTAACGGACGGCCGCGATCGCGACCGCTGCGAAACTCGACATTCTCGACGGGAGCGTCCATTCCGCTCACCGACCGCAGATGTGCGCGGAGGTAATTGTCATCCGCGTCCAACTCCTGATCGGTGGCGATGTAGCGGACCGGCACGCCGCGGGCTGCCAGACGGAAAGTCAGATTCAGCGCCGTATTGGGCCCACCCGTCAGGTCCTGCTTGCGCAGACTGGGGAGCAGGACATTGAGAGTCGGTGCCAATCCCGGCCGGACCTCGACGTTGAGCGGCCACACATATTGCAAGCGGTCCTCGACCGCCACGCGGCCAGCGGCAGCGGTCCATTGGCCGTGTTGATGTTGTCGCCGGGCAAAAAAACGTTCGACGTCGGCAAACACGGATGCCGGCGAACGCAGAAGGTGCCGCAGTGCCAAGCGGCCGGTGTGCAGCCAGCGACGCAGCTGGGACCGGCGCTGCAAGGGTTGTGAGTCGGGATCTTTGCCATCGTCGATCTGCGATTCCGTCGACCATTTCAGGCGCGATGACGCGATCGCTTCCTCGCGACGCAGGGCAAATAACTCGGCCAGTTCGCGACGCACTTCGGCAATCCGCACGTCGATTTCAGCGTCGCGGCGTTCACCATCCTCAGACGCCGGTCGTGAAACCTCCACGGACATCCGTGGCCTCCCTCCTTGGAATGTACCAAACGTGCCGATGGGCACCGGCGGGCGAGCCGCCAGTGGCCCCCTTATGGCGCTGCAGCCGCTTACCGCGGTTTGTCCAACGTCACGTCCAATGTCATCGTCTCGTCGTCGCGGCGGATCGTGACGGCGATCGTGTCGCCGGGTTTGTAGCGTCGCAGCGCCAAATCGAAATCGCTGAGATTTCCGATTTTCTTTTTGTCGATCTCTACGATGACGTCGCCGCCTTGCATGCCCGCCTTCTCGGCCGGACTGCCGGGGCTGACGCCCATCAACGGATAACCGGGAGTCTCTTGTCCGAAATCGGGAATGCTGCCGAAATACGGACGGTTGCCACTGCGGCGGGCGTCGTTGGACGACTCGACCGCCACGTATTGCGGACGCTCGGTCGTATCGGCCGTGTTCAAAATCGTGCGTTCAATCATGTCCACCACGCGGCGCATGCCGACGGTGTTGATCTTATCCCAGTCGTCGCCGGGGCGGTGATAGTCGCTGTGTGTGCCGGTGAAGAAGTGCAGCACGGGGATTTTTTTGCCGTAGAACGACGACTGATCGCTCGGCCCGAAGCCGTCCGGCTTCTTCGTTACCTTAAACCCGTATTCCTTCCCCAGCGCATCGAGAAGTCCATCCCAACGCTTGGCGGTCCCCGAACCGAAAATTGTCAGTTTGTCGTCGTTGAGCCGGCCGACCATGTCCATGTTGATCATGGCCACCGTCTTGTCGAGCGGAAACACCGGTTCCTTTACATAATGCGCTGACCCCAGCAGCCCCAGTTCCTCGGCTGTGAAGGCGATGAATACCAGTCGGCGGGACGGTTTCTCCGGGCGAGCGGCCAGTCGCTGCGCAAGTTCGATCAGCGCGATCGTCCCCGACGCGTTATCGTCGGCGCCGTTGTGAATCTCATGTGTGCCGGGCGACAAGGAATTCTCGCCACCCCATCCCACATGATCGTAGTGGGCGCCGATCACGACCGTTTCATCAGCCAGCGGACCGGCCCCTTCCAATACGCCGATCACGTTCTTCACTTCCGCCTGAATCCGCTCGATTGTGACCTCGCCTGATGCTTGCCAACCTTCTAATACGCGACTCCGGGGTTTGAGATCTTCATCGATCTCCTTTTCCAACGTCGCCAGATCGGTGCCGGACGTCTTCAACATCTGATTACAGACGTCGCGGGAAATGTGCAACAACGGCAGCGCATGTTCTTGGTTCTCGCCGCCGTATCCGAACTTCATCAACTCGTCCGGCGCGCCGGCGACAACGTCTGCTTGTCGTTCGGCCAGCACCTTGATCGAGGTCGCCAACTCTTCGCGGGCCGCTTTGAGCGCGTCGGCCCGTTCGGGGTCGGCCGCATCAAAAGCGACGGCCGCTTCGATGACCTTCTCTTTGGCTTGGTCAACACGTTTGCGGGTGCTGTCCAAATCGACTTGGCCGCTGTGCGGATCGTTGACAAACAACACCGCCGCAGCCCCCGCACCGTAGGCATTGGACGCTTTCGTCCGCAGCGCCGCATGCATCGAGACCCCACCATGTGGTCCCCACGCCGCGCCCCTCTAGGTCATCCGACGCGAGATATTTCACACCGTCCA
>CALFYU010000475.1 GCA_937952455.1 uncultured Planctomycetaceae bacterium | reverse complement strand
ACCACGTCAATAGCCACCGCCATGTGCATATGATTCCTGCAATTTTCGCCGTTGTGGTGCGGTTGGCGCGGCGATACGATTGCCCGGCAATCCGGATCTCCGACGAAAGGATTGGGGGGCGCGCCGGTTTGGTCCGTCCGCGGAATCTCACGGTAACGTTCGTCAATGCGCCCAAGAAACTGGTCCTGGGGCACTTCTCCCGGCGGGCGCGAAAGTTGGCCGACGGTCTGCGGACCTGCGATCGCACGTTTGGAATCTTGGGAAGCGGCAACATGGACTTAGCGGCCCTGTCGGATGTCGTCGCGACGGTCGCCGACGGTGCCAGCGAAATCATCACCCATCCGGGCGAAGAGAACAACACATTAAGTAGTGAATTGTCGCCGGGAGACCGTGCGTTTTGGAACGCCCCGGCTCGCTTTTCCGAATTCCAGGCGCTACTCGACGCCCGGCTTCGGCAACAGATCGAGCGTCATGGCGTGCAATTGGCGCGATATGCCGACATCGGACACTGGAACGAGAATGAATTCCCCCGCGACCAGTTGCCGCATTACGACGGACATCCACAACGGGTCAATCGCCAATCATCATCGTCGTCGTGCAACACCCGTGCACAGACTTGAATGTTCCCGCTATTCGCCGCCGCGCCACTTTGTTCAATCTCCCGGCGTCTAATTGGGAACCGACAATGATTGAAATGGGCCTTCGCGCTGCACTCGCCCGGTACCCAATTCATCACCACAACTGAGAATTACCTCACCACTGCTGAGTGTTTGCACCCACCGCGCGACATCTGTTTTTGAACATAGGAACCCTACGTCATGACTGATGACTCGTCCTCTTTGCCAACGGCGACGTCCGCGTCACTGTTCCCTGGTTGGGGCCACGTGTGTCTATTCACTTTGATCACCGCCACCAGCCTCGTCCCGATCTGGATCGCGCCCCACTTTCCGTCGCAAAACGGACCGTGGTACCTGCTGATCGTGCAGATGTTCAAGGAGTTTCATAATCCCGCATATGACTATTCGGAATACTACCGCATCAACTGGCACCCCGTGCCGCATATGCTGCACAACATCGTCGTCTATTGTCTAAGCCACGTCGCACCGTTGCTGACGGCGGAAAAACTGGCATTGTCCATTTACGTTGTGGGGCTGCCGCTGAGCATCTTCTATTTCCTGGCCGCCGCGTCGCCCCGCAACGCGTTCCTGGGTTATTACGGACTGTTGATGGTCCACACCTACGCGTTTTACCGCGGGTATCACAATTTTTCGTTGGCGCTGGTGCTGTTTTTTACGGCATTTGGTTATTGGCTACACCACCGTGACAACCTGAGAAAACGTGATCTGGCCGTGTTGGCGGTGCTGTCGGCATTGCTTTATCTGGCGCACCTGTTTGTGTTCGGATTGCTCGCCTGTTGCATCGGGTTCTATGTGCTGGTCGGTACCGGTAGCTTCAAAAAGGGAACGATCGCCGCCGTTTCCGCCACATGGCCCGGTTGGCTGCTGTTTGTCGACTATTTCATTCTCACCAAGACGCAATCCGAGTGGATCAAACAAGAGGACACGACGTTCCTGATGCCGCACGAGGCCTTGGAATACCTGGTCCGCAAATATTTTTATACGATTTCGTTTCCCGTTTATCTGTTGGCGGCGTTGCCGTGGCTGATGGTAGTCTTTTTGCTGGTCCGCCGCATGCTCACCACGTTTCGCGAGGAGCATCAATCGCTGCGCAGTGCACTGCGCGATCCGCTGCTGGCGACGTTGGCCGTGATGCTCATCGGCTTTTTTATCGTTCCCTACAAGTTCCTGGCCTGGCACTACGTCAACCTGAGGATGATTCCCGTAATCGGCGCGCTGATGCTGGCCTGCGCCGGCGCCGGAATCACCATTGACCGGCGGCTGCGGGGCGTGATCGTAGGCATCGTCTGCGCCGCCTCGATATGCATCAACTTTATGTTGGCTGATGAGGTCGTAAAAATGGATCAGGAACTAGAAGTCTACCTATCGGGCATCGAGCATTACGACGGCAACACGCCGCTGTTGCCGATTCATCTCGAGAATCCCCCCCACGGGCAGGTGCGTCCGCTGACGCGGGCTCACGAGTATTACAACATTGCCAAGGGGGGAGCCAATGGTAGCGGCGTAGCCAACGTGAATACGCTGGTGTCAATGTGGTATCACCAGTATCCGGCCACGACCATGTTTCCCAAATACGACGAAGACAATCCGGCCGAGTCGATGCGCCGCATTCGTGAGACCTACGGCTACGTACTTGTCTATGGCGAAGACCCGCAGGTCGTAAAAAATCTGGAGGCCAACGACTTCGAACTGGTCCACCACAAGGAGAAAATGCGGCTCTTTAAGAACCGAAGCGGCGATCTGGTGCCGCCGAATTTCCGCGAAAGTTAGGAATTCACGCGCCGCCCAGAGACCGTCAGCCCGCCGGACATCAAAACTTTATGCCGTTTGAAATCGTAGAAGAACCGTTGGACGTCGCTCGCGATGACGCCGTTGCCGTGCTGGATGCCACGCGGCGGCATGACGTGGATGTCACGCGGTTTCAGTGGCTGTATTGCGACAATCCCGACGGTCCCGCCGTGTTGTGGGCCATCCGCAAGGCCGAAACGGGAGAAATGGCGGGATTCACGGTCGCGCTGCCGCGGCGGATGCTCGTCAATGGCGAGATCGTGCGGGCCTGGAACGGCGCCGATTTTTCCATACTGCCCCGGTTTCGCACGTTGGGATTGGCAATCAAACTCCGCCGCGCGGCCAAAGACGGGGTCGACGCGGGCCGTGTGGATTTTCTGTACGCCCATCCCAATGAAAAAATGGCCGTGATTCACGGCAAGGTTGGGCATACTCCGATCGGCGAGATGGTGCGATATGCCAAGGTGCTTAAGACCGCTCCCTACATCGAACGCAAAGTCGGCAGCGGTGCGCTGGCGGCCGTGGGGGGGGCCGTCATGGACCCACTGTTGCGATTTGCCGGGGCGGAGAGCCGGCACCGCGCAAAATGCAACACGTCGGTTTTGGAGCGGCCGCATTTCGACGCACGATTCGACGAACTTTTCGCGGAATTCGCGCCCCAACGGGGGGTCGTGGGGGTTCGCGACGCCCGCTATCTGCAGTGGCGATACGCGGAGAACCACCTGGAAGACGTACAGGTGATCGTTGCCGAAGCACGGGGGCGACTGTGCGGATATTTGATCCTCAGCCCCCAGGACGATGCAGGGAACATCCGAGACATCTTCCCCATGGATCAGCCCGACGTGGCGCGCGACTTGCTAGCCATGGCGGTACAGCTCGGCCGGAGACAAGGACTGAGCAGTTTGACCTTTACCTTTCTGAAGTCAAACCCGCTGTTGCCGTCGCTGCAGCAATTCGGATTTCGACAACGGAGCGGATTCTCGCAAATGTACGGATACGCGCCGGAATCGAGCGAACTACGCCCGATCATTCTGGATGCCGATTCCTGGTGGTTGACAGTGGGAGATCGCGACGTTTAACCGGAGTATCCGTCACATTGTTCGCAGGTCAGCAAGTTCCGGCTCAGGAATAACCCCGCCGCATTGGCCAGATTATCCGGCATGAGGCAGTATGGAGTGGTTCATGCGGAAACTTGAGAAATCGTGGATTCGGAATGTGAATCATCGCCTCTCGGCGTGGACAAGTGTACAAAGACTCGTTAATTGTCCGGACAAATCGATCGTCGCGGCGAGGCCGGTTGTGCCGACCGAATTTGCGCCATTCCCGTACTTTCCCTAAGAGGAAATGATCTCGAGGGTTTTGTACAATCCGCAGCAGTATGGGGGGTCGTTTGATCATTGGTAGATTGGCGCACGATTGCCCGTGAACCGGTTGGCAGATGGTCCCTCCAAACATTTCCCCCATTGAAGAGACAGATGAAAGACGAAATTCGAGCGTACTTGAAGAGCAATCGTGCCACTGCCGGAGCGGGTGAATTTGGTGATCAGGAGTCGTTGCTGGAAGCAGGTGTGATCGACTCCGTAGCAATGGTCGACTTGATCGCGCATCTGGAAAAGACCTACTCGATTCAGGTCGACGAGGACGACATGGTGCCGGAGAATTTTGACTCCGTGGATGCGATCGTGGCCTACGTCGCCGGCAAGCAAAGCTAGCGTTACTTCATCAGGGATGTGCACGAGAAACGGAAAAGCGGAAGAGTCATGTCGGGCATTAGCGTCGATCTTCCTTGGGGAGCGTGGTATCGCGACGAATCCCATCGTCTGCAGTTGCCCGGTCATTGGAGCGTCGATGTCCTGGCTCCGTCAGGGGGTTCGGCCTGTACTCCGCAGCAGATCAAAGCGGCCATCGCCGACCCGATCGACAGCCCGCCCCTTGCGGAATTGGCGGCCGGAAAAACCTCGGCCTGCATTGTCATCGACGACCTCTCCCGTCCGACGCGCGCCGCTCTGATTCTTCCGACTCTACTCGAACAGTTGCACAAAGCGGGGATAACTCGGTCGGAGATTTCGATCGTGATGGCCACCGGGTCGCACGGGTGTGTCGCCGCCGCTGAGATTGCCAAGAAGGTCGGACCGGATGTCGCCGCCGACTATCACGTGGAGTGCCACGATTGCCGCGGAGACCTCGCCGCCACCGGCATTGCTTACGGCGATCGCGAACTCCGCGTCAACCGCACGTTTTATGATGCCGACATCAAGCTGGGCATCAGTTCAATCCTGCCGCACTCCTTCGCCGGATTCAGCGGGGGGGCGAAATTAGTACTTCCCGGATTGACCGACGTCGAAGCCACTGCCCGTAGCCACAAGTTCGTCCAACTCGGTCTGCGGGGCGGAGCGGATCCAGATCACAACAAGTTTCGCCAAGAAGCGGAAGATTTAGCCCGGACGTTGGGCATGCGGTTCGTCGTGTGCGTCGTCAGCAATCAGGACCGCAATCCGATTGGAATATTCGCTGGTGATATTGTCGCCGCACACCGCGCTGCCTGCCGTGCCGCCGAAGAGGTCTTCGCGACGGAGCTTCGCCGGGATTACGATTGCCTGATTCTGAATGCCTTTCCCAAAGACAACGACTTGATCCAAGCTGAGAACGTATTCATCGCGCTCAAGACGGCGCAGGCGCCTGTGGTTCGCGATAACGGTGTGATTGTTGTGACGACGGCGGCGTCCGAGGGGGTGGGGCAGCACGGCCTGTTCGAGCCGGGAGGCCTCAGTTACAGGCCCCCGCAGCCGAAGCGGTTTCTGAAAAACCGCGAGTTGTGGCTGTATGCCCCCGGCGTCTCCACGCAAAGCGCGCGGGCGCTGTATTGGGAAGGCTATCCCGTCTTCCACCGTCCGGAAGAGCTTACCACGGCTTTGGGTCGACGTTTTCCGCAACCGGTTCATTGCGGCGTCTTGCCCTGTGCGCCCATGCAACAGGTTGCCGATAACCGCGGCGCGACGATGGGGGTGGCCGTATGAAAACTCTCTATGCCCAATTTCTTGATCGCGTGGCGGAGGCGCCCGACCGCGTGGCGGTACACCATCGCGGCAGCAATGTGACCTACGGCGAGTTGGCCGGCCGCGCCGAAGCGGTGGCTTCTTGGCTGCACGCTCGGGGTCTTCAGCAGGGGGACCGCGTGGCGGTGTTAATCCCCAATAGTGCCGGGTTCATCGCGGCCTACTTGGGAATCCAAGCGGCCGGCGGCATTGTGGTGGCGCTCAATCCCGACACGACGCCCCACGAATTGACAAACACGCTCGGCGATTGCGCCCCGTTTGGCTTGATCACTGGAGCGGCCGCCGAGTCGGCTTTGGTGCAAGCCGCCGAGAAATTACCCAGCGTACAGGTGCTGGTCCGCGCGGCGGACGGCGCGGCGCCCGATTATCCGAAGCAATGGCACGTCCCTGATTGGAAGGAGGCGGAAGGCTACTCCGCGAATGACCTGCCGAGGTTTCCGCAGCTCGGTGACATTGCGCAGATCATTTACACTTCCGGCACGACGGGCAAGCCGAAGGGGGTCACACTCAGCCACGGCAACGTCGCCGCCAATTGCGGTTCGATCGTCGAGTACCTGAATTTGACGTCCGAAGACAGTGTGCTCGTCAGCCTGCCGTTTTTCTATTCCTACGGCAATTCTCTGTTGTTCACGCATTTGGCGGTCGGCGGGCGATTGGTTCTGGCGAATGACACGGTGTTTTGGAACCGCGTGTTGGACCTGATGCAGCGCGAACAGACGACCGGCTTCTCGGGCGTCCCTTCGACCTATGCGATGCTTTTACACAAGTCCGATTTTCGCGCGCGGGAGTTTCCGCACCTGCGCTATTTGACCTGCGCGGGAGGTGGATTGGCCCCGGCGGTCGTGGAGCG
This sequence comes from uncultured Planctomycetaceae bacterium, assembly GCA_937952455.1. Lineage (GTDB taxonomy): Bacteria > Planctomycetota > Planctomycetia > Planctomycetales > Planctomycetaceae > Symmachiella. Next base: position 8,693 of record CALFYU010000475.1, on the reverse strand, counting down.
GCTGCAGGAAATCGTGCCGGACGTTCAATTGTTTTTGATGTACGGACAAACCGAAGCCACAGCGCGGCTGTCGACATTGATGCCGCACGAAGTCGAGACGAAACTCGGTTCGATCGGACGGGGGATCCCGGGCGTGCAATTGTCAGTCTTGGACGAGGCGAACGCGCCGGTCGAGCCGGGGGAAGTCGGCGAAATCGTCGCCTGTGGTGACAACCTGATGCAGGGATATTGGAACGACAGCGAGGGAACCGCACGGGTGATTCGGGCCGAAGGCCTGCGAACGGGTGATCTCGCGCGGGTTGACGAAGACGGATACATTTTCATCGTCGGCCGCAAATCGGACATCATCAAAAGCGGTGCCTATCGCATCAATCCCAAGGAATTGGAAGAGGTTATTTTGAAACTGCCGGGCGTGGCGGAAGTCGCCGTGGTCGGACTTCCCGACGAGATTCAGGACGAAGCGATCGTCGCTTTCGTCGTGAAGTCGCCAAACGAAATGGAAATTGCGGTTGAGGACATCGTCGAACATTGCCGCCGGCATTTGCCGCGGTACAAGATGATCCGCGAGGTGCGGTTTGTAGACAACTTGCCCAAGACACCCAGCGGAAAAATCAGGAGAAACGCACTGCGACAAGTGGATGATTCGGTACCTGCTTGAGCGAATCTGAAAAGTTCACCGGAAATTCACGGAAATCCCAGAATGACATTTACACAGGTCTGCCAACGTAGGAAATTAAAGGATTCAGAGCCGCTCACGCCACACCGCAAATGCGGGCCATGTAATGGAAAACAATTTGTAGGGCAGTCCGAGACATGGCGCCGTCAGGTCGAAGATACCATCGCCGCGACCAAGGAACGCGCCATCTCAAGACAACCATCGAGACCCACCAGGAGCCGGCCCCGTGTTGAACATTAAAAGTCTGAAAATTACCAAAGCCCAAGCCGTTCGATTGGCAGCCGATGCCGCCATGGTCAACATCGCATTTTTGGCTGCGTTGGCCCTGCGATTCTTCATTTTCGTCGCCATGCGACACCATGAAGCGGTCGACTACGAAGGCGAGTTTTGGTCGCTTGCGACTGCCTATTGGCAAAACGCGATTCCACTCACGGTCGTCTCGCTGGCCGTTTATTCGCTGAGCGGGTTTTACACCTACAGCCGCGTCTATCAGGGTCGCTACAAGGCGCTGGTCGTCGCGCAAGCGGTGACCCACAGTTATCTCCTGTACGGCGTGTCGGCCTATTTTCTGGCCGATCGATTGGACATGGTGGAAATTCCACGGATCGCATTCGTCATGGCCTGGGCCATGAATATGGGTCTTACGTTGGCGTCGCGAACCTGGACCGCTGTCTGGGAAAAGGTGGTCCGTCCCGAACGAGATGCCAAACTGCGGGACGTGGACGACCGGGTCCGCAAAGTGCTCGTGATCGGCGGTGCCGGCTATATCGGATCGGCGCTGTTGCCCAAGCTGCTGGACAAGGGTTACCGGGTGCGCGTGTTGGACATGTTCTTATTTGGCAAGGAACCTATTGCAAAAGTCGCCAATCATAAGAACCTCGAACTGATTCACGGTGACTTTCGGCACGTTGAAAAAGTGGTCGAAGCCATGCGGGGCATGGACGCGGTTGTCCATCTGGGAGCCATCGTAGGCGATCCGGCGTGCAATCTCGACGAGAGGGTGACGGTCGCCGTCAACCTGTCGGCCACGCAAATGATCGCACAAGTCGCCAAAGCGTCGGGGATTCGCCGTTTCGTGTTCGCCAGCACCTGCTCCGTGTATGGGGCCTGCGACGAAATTCTCGATGAACGTTCGGAAGTTAAGCCGATCTCATTGTACGGGCATACGAAACTCGCCGCCGAGAACGGGTTGAAGAGTATGGCGGACGCAAACTTTGCCCCCACCCTGCTCCGCTTCGCCACGATCTACGGTTTGTCCGGGCGCACGCGGTTCGATTTGGTGATCAACGTCCTCTCGGCCAAGGCCAAGTCGGAAGGGCAAATCACCGTGCACGGCGGCGACCAATGGCGGCCGTTCGTGCACGTCGACGATGCCGCATTGGGCGTATTCAAAGCTCTCGAAGCCCCGTTGTCGATCGTGGGCAATCAAACGTTCAACGTCGGATCCGACGAGCAAAACCATACGATCGGTGAAGTTGGTCAAATGGTCAAAGATCAAGTCTTCACTGCGGAACTGATCTGCGAGGAATCCAACACGGATAATCGCAATTACCGCGTCAGTTTCCAGAAGATTCGACACCTGCTGGGATTCACCCCACAGTGGACGATCGACGCCGGCATTCGCCAGGTGGTCGAAGCGGTCGCCAGCGGCGAAGTTCAGGATTACCGCGACGCCCGCTACAGCAACGTCAAATTCCTCAGCGACTCCGGCGCGATCGAATTGGTCCGCGCTGACGACGACTGGTCGCACATGTTGGACGAGTCGCACGAGGCGTCGCAAATTCCCGCCGAAGTCGGCCCTTAGCATCCCGGCCAAGGGGTATTCACCCGTAGAATCCGCAACGACGGGAGCGGAATCGTACGAGGCAACCGAACGAGTGATTCACGGCAAACGCGGTGAATCACTCGTTGCCGTGTATTAATCCTGCCGCTTGGCGCGATCCGCACGACGTTAGAAAAATCGATCCCTGGGCAACCTGCGACGGCCCCTCAAACGGGGAATTTCAAGTATCCTTATTGAGTCGGCAAGAGACCCGATCGCCCGCCGTCTCCGGGATGGACCATATTTTCAAAGGTTGACCAATTGACCAATTCAACGACAACGCTGGCTCAACACAAGATTCCCTTTTTCGTTCCGACGATCGGTGAAGACGAAATCAACGAAGTCGTCGACACACTGCGTTCGGGCTGGCTGACGACCGGCAAAAAAGCCAAGCGGTTCGAAGAGGAATTCGCCGAACGCGTCGGTGCCAAGCACGCGATCGCTGTGAACTCCTGTACGGCGGCACTGCATTTGGCGCTCGAGGCACTCGGCGTATCACCCGGGGACGAAGTGATTGTCCCCACGCTGACGTTTGCCTCCACAGCCGAAGTGGTGGCGCATCTGGGGGCGACGCCGGTTCTGGCCGATTGCCGGCCCGACACGCTGAACGTCGATCCCGAATCGATCGCGGCTAAAATCACGCCGAAAACAAAGGCGATTGTCCCCGTGCATTACGCCGGACAACCGTGCGATATGGACGCGATTCATTCCCTCGCCGCCGAACACGGTCTGCCGGTGGTTGAGGACGCGGCGCATGCACTTCCGGCGCGGTACGGCGAGCGGACCGTCGGATCCATCAGCGACATCACCTGCTTTTCGTTCTACGCCAACAAGACCATCACCACCGGCGAGGGGGGAATTGTGACGACCGATTCGGACGACCTGGCAGCCCGGATGCGGATCATGTCGCTGCACGGCATCAGCAAAGATGCCTGGAAACGTTTCAGCGCCGAAGGTTCGTGGTATTACGAAATCACGGCGGCGGGATTCAAACACAACATGACCGACCTGGCCGCCGCAATCGGACTGCATCAGCTCAGCAAGTGCGACGAGTTTTGGGAAGGCCGCAGCCGCTGTGCGGATTACTACGACCGCGTTTTTGCCGACGTTCCGGAGGTTCAGACACCGACGGTCGCGCCTGGAAATCAGATCTCCTGGCATTTGTATGTGATTCAACTGCAGTTGGATCAACTCACCATCGATCGCAACGAATTCATCTCGCGGCTGACCGCCGCGGGCGTGGGAACCAGCGTGCATTACATGCCGTTGCACATGCATCCCTATTATCGCGAGACGCATGGTTATCAGCCGGACGATCTCCCGGTCGCCAAGGCGGCCTTTGAGCGGATGATCTCGCTGCCGATCTATCCCAAACTCAGCGAGGACGATTTGCGGTACGTGGTGGGGACGGTCAGAGGCATCGTGGCGGAGACGCGGCAATGATGAAGCGCGGTTTCGATTTGACGACGTCCGCGATCGGGCTGTTGCTGCTGTGGCCGGTGCTGCTGATTGCGGCCGTGCTGGTCAAGTTGACCTCCCGCGGACCGGCGTTTTTTCGACAACAGCGCATGGGCAGACACTTTCAGCCGTTTGACATCCTCAAGTTTCGCACGATGGTCGTTGATGCGGATAAACGCGGCGCACAAATCACCGCCGGTCGCGATCCGCGAATTACGACGGTCGGCCACTTTCTGCGGAAAACCAAGATCGACGAACTGCCGCAACTGATCAACGTCTTCAAAGGCGACATGAGTTTCGTCGGCCCCCGACCGGAGGTGCCCCGCTACGTGGAGATGTTTCGCGACGATTATGCCGAACTGCTCACGGTCCGCCCCGGCATCACCGACATCGCGTCGCTCAAATACCGCCACGAGTCCGATCTGCTCGGCCAATCGGAAAACCCGGAAAATACTTACATCCGGGAGATTCTTCCTGATAAAATCGCGCTTGCCAAAGAATACATACGCCGCTCGTCGATCCTGTTCGATCTGCAACTGATTTTCAAGACCGTTTTGCGGATGGCGGGTTGAAATGCGAACCGGCGCGGCCGATTTGTCGGCCGGTTCACGAAACATTAACTTCGCGCGTGTCTCATGAAGCTCATTGTTCAAATCCCCTGCTTCAACGAAGAGGAGACATTGCCGCAAACGTTGTCCGACATTCCGCGGGACATCGACGGAGTTGACGTCGTCGAGATTCTGATCATTGACGATGGAAGCACCGACCGCACAATTTCGGTGGCCAAACAACATGGCGTGGACCATATTGTCCGGCACGTGTGCAATCGCGGGCTGGCGAGAACGTTCCGCACGGGCATCGACGCCTGTTTGAAACTCGGGGCAGACATTATTGTGAACACCGACGGCGACAATCAATATGCCGGCGGAGACATCCCCAAGCTGATCGAACCGATTCTCGCGGGTCAGGCAGAATTTGTCATTGGCGATCGGCAAACCGCCGACGTGCCGCATTTTTCGCGGTCCAAGAAGTTTATGCAATATTTCGGCAGCTCCGTCGTGCGGCAGCTCTCCGGCACGCAGATTCCAGATACGGTGAGCGGTTTCCGCGCGCTGTCCCGAGACGCGGCGCTGTCGATCAACGTCGTTTCGCCGTTCAGCTATACGATCGAAACGATCATCCAGGCGGGCAAAAAGAAGATCGCGCTAGCCTCAGTGCCGATCGCCACGAACGGCAAATTGCGCGAATCGCGGCTGTTCAAGAGCATCCCGCACTTTATCAGCCGGTCGGTGATGACAATGTTGCGGATGTACTCGATGTACGAACCGCTGCGCGTGTTCCTGTACCTGAGTGCCATCTTGCTGTGTCTCGGGGCCATTCCCTTCGTGCGGTTTTTGTATTTCTTCTTCACGGGAGACGGGGCCGGTCATATTCAGTCGCTCGTGTTCGGCGGGGCATTTCTGACGATGGGGTTTGTGAGCCTGATGATCGGCATCGTCGCGGACATCGTTTCCTTCAACCGGCAACTGCTGGAAATCCTGCTGGAAAAGATGCGAGAAATGGAGACGACGACCACCAACGAATCCGGGCCGACCGCACAGTCACCGCCATCCGAACTATTTGAGCGGGTACCCCACGACCGCGATTAGCCAATCTGGGCGGGATGCCAGGTCACTCTGACGACCTTCATATTTCTCGGATGTGAAAGAACACCAAGAATGCGAATCGCTTGTTTCCTTGTCAGAACGACCGTGACTACGTCTCTCGTCGGAATTTTTCACCATTTTACGACGTGAACCTGCCTACCCAGGTTCATGCATGAGATTTATTTTTCGCAACTGAAAAGGAAATGCGATGGCGGCGAAGGCAGTACTTCGCGAAGAGGATGGCCTCGTCGTTGGAAATGTAGAAAAAAAACGGGATTCTCAGAATCCGATCAAGAACTTTCTTATGAAAGACTTTGATCAGTCGGTCATTCGTCTTGTCCGGCAAACCGGAGCGCGAAGTATCCATGAGGTGGGGTGTGGTGAGGGCGATTTAGCCAAACAGATGCCTGAAGACGTCGCCTATTTTGGAAGCGATGTGTCGAATATCGTGATTGATGAAGCCCGCCGGAAACTGCCCGGCCGTAAGTTTAAGGTCAAAAGCATTTATGACTTAACTCCCGGAGAAGATTCTGCAGAGTTGGTTGTTTGCTGTGAGGTCTTAGAACATTTGGACGATCCGGGACGCGCACTCGAAACGCTCGCGCAACTTAACGCACATTTCTATCTGTTTAGCGTGCCGCGAGAACCGCTTTGGCGTATTCTAAATGTCTGCCGGGGCGCTTATTGGTCTGCTTGCGGCAATACGCCCGGTCACGTACAACACTGGAGCCGGCGATCGTTTACAAAACTAATTGGTCGCTACTTCACGATTTGTGAAGTCCGATCGCCACTCCCATGGACCATGGTGTTAGCACGGCCGATGGATGGAACTTAGTTGGTCGTTCGATGTATCGTTATCGAGTTGTATTATGGCCATCCAAACAAACGGTTTTCTCTCCGGCTACCTGCGTTCAAAACGGCTCGGTGCGGTGCTGCCGTATGTAAAGTCGGGAAGAATACTTGATTGGGGCTGCGGCGTCGGCGCATTAGGAGTCCATGTCGACGCTTCACGTTATGTGGGCGTTGACATAGATGATGTGTCGCTCAACATAGCGAAATCGCGGTTCCCCGATCATCGTTTCGTATATCCCGACGACCCATTACTGAACTCGGAGAATACGTTCGACGCTGTTGTCGCGTTAGCTCTGATCGAGCACGTTGAGAATCCAGAGACGTGGCTTGCGGAAATCAAGAAGCATTTGGCACCGAATGGGTCACTGGTCCTTACGACCCCGCACCCATCGATGCAGTGGGCACACGAATTGGGGGCCAGGGTTGGTCTATTTAGCGCCGAAGCTGCCGAGGACCACAACGTGTTGGTTGACCTGCCGGCGATGGAAACATTGTCACAGAAGGTGGACTTGTCGATCGCTTTGTATCGCCGCTTTCTGATGCGCTGCAATCAACTGTTTGTGCTGACTCACCCACACCGCGCATAAGCGGGATGCACCGCGTACGTCGTCACAAATAGGCATTTCATTTTGAATCACTTGAACATCATCATCAAACTCGCGATCATCGGCTCCGCTATCGCGATGGCCTGCTTCCGCAAGCGACCAATTGCCATGCCGCAATGGCTCCGCCGTTTCGTGCGCCGACAGAACTTGACGGTCGCCGCCGTGGCCCTGTTGGCGTTCGCCGTGTCAGCGGCAAATACGGCCCTGAATCTTCGTCCGCCTTTTGTGCACGATGAGTTTAGTAATCTGCTGCAAGCCGAGACATTCGCTGCAGGCAGGTTGACAAATCCGACACACCCAATGTGGGAGCACTTTGAAAGCTTCCACATTATCCAACAGCCGACTTACGCTTCCAAGTATCCGCCGGCGCGGAGTGCCCTTCTAGCGTTGGGAATCGTGGCGGGGGGGCACCCAATCGTGGGTTCGTGGATCGCGATGGCGTTAGCAGCCGCTGCATGCTGTTGGATGTTTTATGGCTGGGTGCCTGCACGTTGGGCGGCTCTTGGTGGTTTTCTGATGGCACTGCATCCAACGATCCAGAATGAGTGGGCCCAAACGTACATGGGTGGTCTGGTGCCCGTCGCCGGCGCCTCCATGGTTTACGGGGCTCTACCAAGATTATTGCGAGATTCTAACTGGAAAACGTCGGTCGTGTTGGCTTGGGGCGTAATGTTGCTCGCAAATTGCCGCCCCTACGAAGGATTGATCTCAAGCTTGCCAATCGCAGCGGTTCTGAGCCTGCACTTCGGACGACGTCTCAAATTGAATTGGCGACGTGACCTCAAACAGGTGGTCCTACCGGTCGTGTTTGTTGTTCTTGCCGTGGGAGTCTGGATGGCATGTTACAACCAAGCGATAACGGGTCATAGTACAACAATGCCATACCAAGTGTACGAGCATACGTATGGCATGTATTATACTTTTTTGTGGGACGCGCCGCGCGAGGTTCCGCCCTACCGCCACGCGGTTATGCGAGACTTTTATACTGGGTGGGTCGGCAATAAATACAACTCACAACGCACTTTAGCTGGGTTCTGTAAATACAAGGGAGATCACATCGCCTTTGCCATTGATTTTTATCTTGGAAAACTTCTTATAGTTCCTTTGTTGTTCGCCATTCCCACGATTTGGTCGCGGACGTGGATGCGTTTCTTGGCGTTGTGCTTGTGTATCAGCCTAGCGGGATCGCTAGTTGTGGTGTGGCTAAATCCGCGTTACCTTGCAACGGTACTGCCTATTGTTCTCCTATTTGTAGTTCAAGGTTTGCGCCGAATTCGGCAATGCGGAGGTCGACACAAAGCGAACGGCCAGATGTTTTTGGCTGCATTCATTGGTCTTTTTTTATTGAGCACCGCCGAGGCGGTCGCGAAACATGCCAGACTACAGCCTCAGAAGTATTCGTATCAGCGCGCTGCGATGTTAAAGGAGCTTCAAGCGGATGAGTTACGTGATTTGGTTATAGTCACATATGGCCCAGATCATGATACATTGGCGGAGTGGGTGTATAACGCGGCCGACATTGATGCCGCAACCGTGGTCTGGGCGCGCGACATGGGACGGGAGAAGAACCAGGAACTCATCGATTACTTCAAGGAACGCCGTGTGTGTGGGCTATTTGCAGACGAAGTGCCTCC
>CALFYU010000474.1 GCA_937952455.1 uncultured Planctomycetaceae bacterium | reverse complement strand
GCGGATTTTGCGGCGCTGGACGGGGCGTGGTTGTCGCTGGCAGGACGCGGCGGCGCAGCGGAAATACGGCGGGCATATATCGAGCGGCCCCGCGGGCACGGCAAGACTTCCGACATGGCGGCGCAGGTGCTGTGGATTTTGCTATTCGCCAAGAGTGCACTGAGCGGGCTGGTGGCGGCGGCCGATTTGGATCAGGCGACGCTATTACGGGAGGCGATCGAACGGTTGGCGCGGCTCAATCCTTCGCTGTGCAGAGATCTCAAATTTCGGCAGCACGGCGTGGTCAATTCCACAACGGGGAGCCGGCTGGAGGTGATCAGCTCGGACGTGCAAAGTTCGTGGGGCGCCTTGCCCGATTTCGTCGTGTGCGACGAACTGAGCCATTGGCCTCAGCCCGATTTGTGGCACTCCCTGTTTTCGTCGGCGGCGAAGAAACGGGATTGCGTGTTGGCGATCTTGACCAACGCGGGCGTGGGGCGGGGTTGGCAGTGGGACGTGCGGGAAGCGGCGCGGACGAGTTCTTCGTGGTATTTTTCCTCGATCTCGGGACCGTGCGCGCCGTGGATTCGGGACGAAGATTTGCGCGAGCAACGGGACTTGTTGCCGCCGGGGGTCTATGACCGGCTATGGCGCAACATTTGGCAAGAAGGGGGCGGCGAGTTCGTCACGCTGGGCGAAGCGGAGGCGTGCCGCGACGAGACTTTGCGCGAGCGAGAACGGAGCGAGCCGGGCTGCCGTTATTTCGCCGCCATCGATTATGCGGAGAAGCGGGACTATACGGTGGGGGTGGTCGTGCATCGCGCCGGGGCGCGGGTGATTGTGGATCGTATGGATGTCGCCCGTCCGCTTCCCGGGTCGCCGGTGGAGGTGGCTTGGGTCGAAGAGTGGATCGAGCGGATCGCCGCTGCGTTCCCCGGTGTGACATTCGTCGTGGATGAATACCAACTCTTAAGCACGATCCAAACCTACGGTCGGCGGTACGACGTGCGGCGGTTTGAGTTTTTATCGGGCCGCGGCAATCACGCTTTGGCGCTCAATTTGCGGCAGATGATTTTAGAGCGTCAGGTGCGGTGGTATGCCGGCTGCGGGGAACTGCACGCGGAGTGGGGCCGCGATGATTTGGAAACCGAGTTGGCGAGCGTGATCCTGCAGCAATCGGTTTCGGGTCGTTGCCGGATCGACCATCACCAAGGGAGCCGGCATCACGACGATCGGGTCTTCGCCCTGGGTGCCGCTTGTCTGCACGCGGTGGAAGAGTCGGCGGGGGGCGAGTGGTTGTTAGTAGGCAGTATGCAGTAGGCGGTAGGCAGTAAAAGAGTGGCCAGTGGCCGGTGGTCAGTGGCCAGAAGAGTAGGCGGTAGGCAGAGGGCAGTAGGCAGTTAAGAGTGGTCGGTGGCGGCCGGACCAGTTGGGCTCGCCGACCCTAAGGTCTACGGCCTACAGCCTAAGGCCTCTTTCCTCAAGCCTGTTCCCTCACGTCTCAAGCCTTTTACAGAAAGGAACGAACCATTGTTGAGTTATTTGCGTGATCGTTGGCGGGTGGCGGCTTTGAAGGCTCGGTATGCTCGGCGGGTGCAAGAGCGGTTGTTGAATCTGGTGGAGACGACAGGGCCGATGCCGGTGTCGGAGGATCCGGGCCGCTGGACGTTGCTGGGTGTCGGCGGCGGGGCGCTGGATGCGGTGCAGCGGACCGATCTGCGCACGCGGGCGCGGCAGTTGGCGGGGAGCAATCCGCATGCGAGAAACGTGATTCGGCTACTGGAAATCTACGTAGTGGGGCCGGGGCTGAAGCTGTCGCACAAAGCGCGGCGGGGGGACGCGGCGGCGAAAGAGTGGGCGTCTCGTGCGGATGCAGTGTGGACGGAGTTCTTGCGGGCGAATCAGCGGCATTTTTCCTATCGCGAATACGGCCGCCGGGTGTGGCGAGATGGGGAGTGCTTTTTGAGGCTGTTTCGCCGTCCGGCATGGCCGCCGAGTGTGCGGTTCGTCGATCCGGAGTCGGTGGCGACTCCTGCGCATGCCGAGGAAAGCGAAGGGATCTTGACCAAGCCGGAGGACGTGGAAACTCCGCTTGCCTATCAGCGTGTGGACGTGGCGACGTTGGAATTGCGCGAGGAGATTCCGGCCGAAGAGATGCTGCACACGAAATTGGGGGCGGACTCGAATCAGAAGCGGGGCGTGACGGTGTTGGCACCGGCAATCAATACGCTGGAGAGTTTTGACAAGTGGCTGGAGACGGAATTGCTGGCGCGGCGGCTGCAGTCGTCGATCGTGTTGTGGCGGAAGGTGCAGGGGTCGCCCTCGGAAGTGGCTTCGGTCGCCGACGGAGCGAAACATGCGACGCGAACCGATCCCTATGGAACCGTGCGGCACGAAAAGGTACGGGCCGGCACGATCCTGACCACGTCGCAAGGGACCGACCTGCAGTTTTTGCAGCCCGACACGAACTTCGGCGACGCGGTGCCGATGGGGCGGTTGTTGTTATTGTGCCTGGCAGCCGGAGAGGGGCTTCCCGAGTTCATGCTCACCAGGGACGCCGCGAACGTGAATTTCGCGTCGACGATGGTGGCGGAAGGGCCGGCGGTGAAATTGTTTCAGGCGGAGCAACAGTTTTTCATCGGCGAGTTCGAGCGTTTGTGGCGGTGGGTGATGGCCGAAGCGATCCGCGCGGGTCGGCTGCCGGAGGATGTGCACGATCACGTGCTGCCGCATTGGAGCGCGCCGGAGTTGGTCAACCGCGATCGCCCGCGCGAACGCCTGGCCGATGCGCGGCTGTGCGATGCCGGGATATTGAGCAAAGCCGAAGTGGCGCGTCGGGACGGAGCGGATCCGGAATTGATGCGAGCGGAGCGGGCAGAAGAGTAGGCGGTTTAGGAGTGGCCAGTGGTCGGTGGCCAGTGGCCAGAAAAAAGTAGGCGTTAGGCAGAGGGCAGTAGGCAGAAAGGAGTGGCGAGTGGCCGGTGGTCAGTGGCCAGAAAAGTAGGCAGTCGGCAGAACGGGTGGGAGACCTTTGGTCGGGCCTGTGCGGGGTCAGGAGACCCGCGCACGACCTATGAGTGGCCAGAGGCGTTGAGATGACCGGAGAGCGATCCGGCGCCAACCCTACAGTCTAAGGTCTAAAGCCTACAGCCTATGTCCTCAAGCCTGTTCTCTCCCTCACGCCTCAAGCCTTCTTTCCTACAGTCTCGCCGCCGCAGTCGGCGCGGGAGGTTGAGATGCGTGTGTTGTGGTTGGTGTTTGAGCGTCTGCCGCATCCGGAGGCGGTTTGTTATGCGGCGGGGGATGCGGATGCGCGGTTGGCGTCGGTCTTGTTGTCGCAACCGCGGGCAGAACGGGTGCGTTATGCCGGGCAGTTGCGGAACTTCTTGCGCGAACAGGAAGCGCTGTCGCCATGGGACCGGCCGGGCGTGGCTTGCCGGGAGGGGGAGGGATTGTACCGCGTGATATCTTGGCGGTTTGCGAAGTGGTTGGCGAACGTACTGCCGGCCGAGGGGACGCAGTTGGAGGGGGTGCGGGGACGGATTGCGGGTTGGTTGGCCGTGGGTGAGTAGGCAGTAGGCAGAGGGCAGTAGGCAGTAACGAGTGGCCGGCGGGTTGGGGCGGCCGAACCTAAGGTCGACGGCCTACAGCCTGAAGCCTGTTCCCTCACGCCTCAAGTTACCGCGATGCGGCGGGCGAGGAGGACGGCGGGGATGACCAGGGCGGCGACGGCGAGAGAATAGGTGGCGCGTTGGGTGACGAACAGGACCAGGCCGGCGTCGAGCAGGGGGAGTGAGAGCAGCATGGTTTTGATGGCCAGTCCGATTTTAGGGCCGACCGGATCGAACAAGGCGGCGGCCAGGCGGCGGTTGATGACCAGCAGGATCACCGCGAAAAGCATCAACACCGAGAATGGTTCGCCGAGATTCTTGGTGGACAGGACGAATGAAATCAGCAGCATCACGCCGGCATTGACTAGCAGCATGCCGGTGACCGCTTGGAAGCGGCTGCGGCGGTCGGTGTCGGCTTCGCTGCGGGCGAACCAGGTGACGCCGATGATATAAACCCCCAGCGCCAGGGCGATGCCAAAGTGATGTCCGCTCCACAGGTTTTTCGTGGTGCTCGCGCCGAGGAGGACGTTCAGGAAACGGCAGGTTCCCATAGCGATTGGCCCCAGCGGTGTCGACTTGAGCAGCCAGTCATAGGCGAAGATGGCGGCAACGATCATCAGGGCCACCGACAAGCTTTGCGTGCCCACCACTGCGGCGGCGCCCACGCCGGCGGCCATTAACAGCGCGCCTAGGCGAATGGCGGCGGTCAGCGAGATGCGGCCGGAGGGAATCGGGCGGCCGGGGCGCTCGGCAGCGTCGATGCGGCGGTCGAAGATGTCGTTGAAGACCATGCCGGACATATACAAGCCGCCGGATGCGACGAGCAACATCGCGAAATCGAACGGCCGTTCGAATGAGCGGTGGACGACCAAGTAGCCCAGAAAGATGTCGGCCAGGGCGGTGAACAGGGCCGGTAGCCGCACGATTTGCAGGTAGGCCAACAAGGTGGACCGTCCGGCGGTGGGCGGAGCGGCGTCGCTCATGATTCGCCCGCCACTTCATCGGCCCAATCGAGCAGCAGTTGGTATTGCCTGTCGAATTCCGGCACGTCGCAGCCTTGCGGGCTTTTGAAGAACGAGGAGAGGTGCGACATTACGCCGCTTTTGCCGCGGCGGATTTCTCGTTCGGTGAAGCGGACCAGATCGAGTACCAACGGCGCGGCCAACAGCGAGTCGCAACCCTGCCAGGTGAATTGCATGGTCATGGGCGTGCCTAGAAAGCCGTTGAAGTGGATGTGGTCCCAGGCGGTTTTCCAGTCGGCCATCGACTCGATGTATTCAATCGAGACGAGCGTCTGCGGTTTGTAGCCGAGAATTTCGGTGAGCAGGTGATCTTTGGAGCGGACTTTGTTGGCCTTATTGACCGGATCGTCGAGGACTTGTCCGTCCATGTTGCCGAAGATATTGTGGCCGACCCAGCTCATGACTTCCAGATTGCGGCGGGCGAACATCGGCGCGAGGACGCTTTTGAGGAGCGTTTCGCCGGTCTTACCGTCGCGGCCCACGTGGAGCGCGCCGGCCTGGAGTGCGAACTCATTGAGCGCCGGCAGATCGGTTCCCACGGAAGGAGTGAAGTTGACGTGCGCGCAGCCGGATTTGATGGCGGCAATGGCATAGATCGAACTGGCCGGGAGGGGCGAGGTGTCTTCGGTGTCCAGCAGTTTGGAGAGCGTTGCCCAATCGGCCTGCTGCGCGGCGTGTTCCAAGGGGGGTTCGGTGCTGGCGACGTTGACGACGATCACGCGGTCGAGTTGGTGCTGCTCGCGAAACTCGCTGAGGTCATCGCAGATGCGGGCGATGGCGTTTGCCGGCGATTCGCCGATCGTGTCGCGGGCCTCCGTGTCGGAAAGGGCTTCGATTGTCGGTCCGACATTGACCAGCGTGCCGGGGCGAACGTTCTTGTCCCAGGCGGCGAGGGTGGGGGCGATCGTTTTCAGTTGAGCGGCTTCAAAAACGCGGGACTTGTCATGTAAGAGGTCTGCCGCGGCGGAGTAGCTCGTCTGCCGTATTTCGTGACCGCCGACGACGAATTGGTGCCAGGCGGCGAGGTTCAACTGCGAAAAGCGCGGGGCCGCGCTCACCAGGCCGGTTTCACGAGTGAGGCCGTGTTGCAGGCAGGCCAAACCGACGGCTGCCGTTGTGCCGACGCCGCCTTGGGCGCCGATGAACCAGATTCCGATGCGGTCGTTCGTCATACGATGATTGCCTTTTGGGGGCGAGAGGCGGTCTGTCACGGTGTGCAGATCGGTGGGTGAGGCCGATGGCGGCCGATTGCCTGGCCCGGGAGGTTGAGTATTCGAGCGGATGGTCTATGCGCGTGCGAATTGTATCGGACGTTAGTCGGCCACTTGGGCCTCGACCCAACTGGTGAGTGCGATTTTGAATTCCTGTAGCGTCGCTTCGAGCTTTTCCTTGACCGCCGGCAGGGCGGCCGCGTCGGGGCAGGCGGCTTGAGCGAAGTAATAGAACTTGATCTTGGGCTCTGTGCCGGAGGGGCGGGCGGCGAATGAAATTTGCGTTTCGCCGGCCGCGGAATCAAAAAACACCAGGTTGCCCTGCGGTTCGGGCAGGTCGCTGAATTCCAGATGCGTGTGTGTGTTGACCAGC
>CALFYU010000473.1 GCA_937952455.1 uncultured Planctomycetaceae bacterium | reverse complement strand
CCGTTCCACGCCCAGCGGATTTCCGATCGCAATCACCGGATCGCCCCCCCGCAGTTCATCGTCGTCGGCAATGAACACGTGCTTGAACTTCAGGTCCGACTGTACGGGGATCTGCAAGAGTGCCAGATCCAAAAACGGATTCAGCGCGATGATCTTCACGTCGTTGATCTGCCGCCGAACGAACTCCCCTTCGCCGTTTTGATGAAACACCGTCGCGGCAATCTTCGTCTCCTGTTCGACCACGTGATAATTCGTCACGCAGTACCCGCGGGAATTGAGAATAAACCCCGAGCCCAAACCCCCCGGCGTCGTAATCAACACGACGGCCTCGCCGAACTGCTGCGTCAACTCCTTGACCGAGCGAGTCGGCAACTTGGCGGAGCTGTAAATATCGTTCTCTTCGACCGCCTGCGGCTTGGCCTCTTCCGCCGGCTTGTCGTCGCCGGTGTGGGTCTTGATTCGCGACTTGGGAATCCGCACGATGTCGACGCCCAAGTCCAGAATCAACTGGTCCCCCGCATCCTTGAGGACTTCTCCCTGCAGCTTTTGCCCCGATTTCAGTTCGATCACATCGGACCGCGCCGGCGCTGGGTAGAGACCGGCAAGCACGCCCACTACCACCGCAGCAGCTACAAATTGCATCCGGGATTTCGACTGCATCATGCATCCTTTTCGTCTTGTCTTATCTATTTGATTCTGGCGCTGAATGATGTGCATAGCTGACTTGCGTGCCGAGCATAATATGAACATGAAAGACGTCACTCGGCCAGGACCACCATGTACGACGGCAAGCCGTCGGTTTGGGACTTGTGGTTCCATGCTTGAAACAATCTGTGTTTTATCCCTGTTACATCTGTGGCTACATTGAAACCGCCCTCCGTGGCTGTCATCCCGTCAGTCTATTCGGCGTCGAAGCGAAAGTCGAGGTGACACGCCGTACAAGCCTTCGTCATGCGATCCCGCGCGGCGGAATAGGCGTCGAAGTCCGACTGTTCCGCCGCCTTCCGCGCGTCCAAGGCCGATTGCAACAGCGCCTGGGCCTGCGCCGCGTATTCCGGCTCGTCGGCCATGTCATAGTCCTTCCGCGCCGTTACGGAGGCCAACAACGCAACCATCGCCGTCTCGTGCCGCAATTGTTCACTTTGATCCCGGAAACCGTTGGCGTCCGCCGTATTGGCCTTCATCCAATCGTCACTTTGCTGCAGCCGCTTCATCAGGTGGCCCCGCGGCGCAATTTCGTCGACGGTCGATTCCGTGTCCGGCGGCGGCAAATTCGCGGGAATGTTTCCCGACAACAACTGCTCCAATTGCTCATACAGCCGCAGCGCGGGGTCGTAGGACTGACGCCCCAAACCATCGGCGGCCGCCGACAGCTTGGCGGAAAGATCGCGCACCTGGGGGCTGTGGGCTTGCCACGTAATCGAGTCGGGATGGGACTCGGCGACCAGCGCAAGTACCGCGAGCACGCTCGCCTTGACCTGCACATCCTTGTAGTTCCCGTTGTAGCGTCCCACCGTTTGAAACGCTTGTTTGAACGCCAACCGGATATCCTTGGCCTCGAGTTGTATCCCGTCGCCGCTGAGAAGAGAGTCCCAGGCCGCCGTCCCGCCGGCGGTGCCGCTCGGCGCATTTGTCACGGTGGTCGGGTCGGCGACTGCGTCGTTTGCTGGTGCGCTCGTGGTCGGCGTCGCATTTCCGGCCACCGGTGTTCCCACCGTTCCGGCGACCGCCAGCGGATCCTCGAACCAGACATCCGGCCAGACATCCAAGGGAATTCCCGAAATCGTTGCCGGCGCCTTCGTTGAAGGCGTTTCGTCAGCAGTGACGTTCGTCGTCACCGGTTCTGGATCGGCGGCGACTTTGGCCGGCGCATCGGCAGCCTCGGGCGTTTTTGTGGCCACCGGCGGACTATCGCTTGAACATCCGAACAGCCACCAACAGAAGGTCAAGCCGAAAGCCGCAAGCGCGCGTGGTTTAGAAAATGGCCTCATCCCATCCCTCAAGGTGCCCCAATTCTTCCCGGCGATCGCTCCGCAAAGTGTCACCTGGCGCCGCCATTTTCGCACGTTTCTGATTAACTAACTGTCGCCCCAAGTATTCTCAGCGGGCGCTGGTCATTATGTGAACCGGACGGTTGGGCCGCAAGATTGAAGTGCTACCGAGCGTGGTGTGCCAGCCGCAATTCGCTTAGCCGCGGCGCGGCTTTCATCAGTCTAAAAATAGCTCTTTAACGAATTTTCCCGGTTTGTGGAAAACGCGGCCGTGTGACTTGCACAAGCAAGATTTTCCTAGTATTCCTAACCGGAAGAACTCGCCCATTTTGAGCGGATTTATGAGTGGATCAACAGAAATCGCAGGGAAAGGGGTTGGTTTCTGAGATATACTTGCCGTGTGTCAACCAACCGAAATGGGCTGGATGGCGCACAAGATTCCCAAAATGGTCCCAGCGAATTTGTTTCGCCTCGATTTCACGAGCGACGTGGCTACAAACCGGAGGTTGTCACGTTGTGGGTAAGACTCGTTGATTCGCTGCCTGATCCAGTTTCCCTTCGAGCGTCTCGAACGATCTGGCTGCAGCATGGAAGGTTCATCTGAGAAGGAGCATTTTCGATGAAAAAACTCATGGTAACGACGGCAATCGCCTTATTGTTCTGCACCTCCACGGTCAGTTTCGGCCAGGAAGGTCCTGTGATTCTCGGTCCCTCCAGCGGCGGAGCCACGTTGGCTGCCCCCACCGCTGACGGCGAACCGATTATCGAACCGATTCCCGCCGGCCCGACGGAAATCTATCCCGCCGCGCCCGTCGAATCGTTCGCCCTGTTCCAGTGCGTGCAGGTCAAAGACCCGGATCACATTCACCCCTGTGCGGTTCCCACGATCATCCAAATCGCTGATCCGTGCCCCAAACAGTGCTGTGATCCCTGCAATCCTTGTGCACAATGCTGCG
>CALFYU010000472.1 GCA_937952455.1 uncultured Planctomycetaceae bacterium | reverse complement strand
GGACGAGGCCCACGAATACCACCGACAGTTGGTGGAACTGGGTGTCTACGTTCAATTCGATCGCGTGGGACATGGCAAGTACGCCGTCGACAAATGCGCGCGACAAATCGCGCGGCTGACCGAAGCGGGGTTCGCGAAACAGGTGCTCGTCGGACACGACTGGGCGCCCTATTTCTATCGTGGCCGGTTCGATCCGCAGGTACCCAACGATACGATCGACGCCTGGACGTTCATGGATGGCGACTCCACGATCGGCACCAAACAACTCCTGCCGCAACTGGCAGCGGCGGGAGTCTCGGCGGCTGATATTCATGCGATTACGATCGACAATCCGGCACGGGTGTTGGCTTTTTGATATGCTGCTGGCAGGCGAATATACAACGGACATGGGGGAGCTCAATGATGAAAGCGACCGTCTGGAAAATCGCTAGTTTTACGGCCTTCTTAAGTTCTACGATGCTTGCCCTGGAGCTATTCCAAGTTAGTCGACTCCCAGGGAGTGGACCGCCGCCGCTAGACAAGGACATGCCTTACGTCATCCGCATTTTCTTAGTGTTGGCAATCATCAATTTGGCCAGCATCATCGTGCTAGGCTTATTGGGGCAGGCAAGATTCTTCGCGACCGGCCGAGGAAATGACACGCCATGTCATAGCGACGAGAAAACTGTGCCGAACAGCCGTACGCACACGGCATGACCGATAAGCAATCACGCCCAATAATTCCGGTCCAGCGTCCGATAGTTAATCGCTTCGCTCAAGTGTACCGCGGTGATGGTATCGCTTTCATCCAAATCGGCGATCGTGCGGCTGACGCGGAGGATTTTGTCGTGGGCGCGGGCCGAAAGGCCCATTTCTTCCATGGCCGTTTTTAATAGCGTTTCCGCATCGGCGGCCATGCGGCAGAACTTGCGGATTTGCCGCGGCGTCATCTTGCCGTTGGTCGTGATGGACTGCCCCTGAAACCGCCGCCGCTGGATGTCGCGGGCCGCTTCGACGGAGCTTCGCATCTCGCGGCTGCCGGTGCCGGGGGTCATGTCCGACAGCTCGCGAAACGGCACCGACGGCACCTCCAAGTGAATATCCACCCGATCCAACAGCGGCCCGCTGATTTTGCCTAAGTAACGTTCGACCTGCAGAGGATTGCATTTGCATTGCCGCCGGGGGTCGCCGCGATAGCCGCAGGGACACGGGTTCAGCGCCGCCACCATCATCAAACTGGCGGGAAAGGTGATGCTGCCCATCGCGCGGGAAATCGTCACCCGGCCGTCCTCCAGCGGCTGCCGCATGACCTCCAACGTGCGGCGGTTAAACTCGGGCAGCTCATCGAGAAACAAAATTCCATTGTGTGCGAGCGAGATCTCTCCTGGAGAAGGAGTACTCCCGCCACCGACCAGTCCCGCTTCGCTGATCGTGTGGTGCGGCGCGCGAAACGGACGGGTCATCAGTAGCGACTCGCCCGCATTTAGGCGGCCGGTGGCGCTATAGATCTGTGTCGTTTCCAGACTCTCTTCCGGGCTGAGTTGCGGCAGAATGGTTGGGATTCTTGACGCCAGCAACGTCTTGCCGGTGCCGGGTGAGCCGAGCATCAGCAGGTGGTGTGCGCCGGCCGCTGCGACGGTGACCGCCCGTTTTGCCAGTTCCTGCCCCTTGACGTCCTGATAGTCTATCTCGTAGTGCGCCAACTCACTCAGTGCCCGGTCCCAGCTAAACTGCGTGGGTTGGATGTCCAGCCGATCCGTATAGAACCCGACCGCTTCGGCCAAGGTGCCCACGGGAATCGCTTCGATCTCACCCACCACGGCCGCTTCCTGCGCGTTCTCGACCGGCACCAGCAAACCCCGCTTGCCCTGCGCACGGGCGGCGATCGCCATCGATAACACCCCTTTGACCGGGCGGATCACGCCGTCGAGTGCCAATTCGCCAACGGCGGCGTAGTCGTCGAAACGCTCCGACTGCAATTGCCCGCTGGCGGTGAGCAGTCCCAGCGCGATCGGCAGGTCAAACGATGCGGCGTCCTTGGGCAAATCGGCCGGGGAGAGGTTGATCACGATGCGGTCAATCGGCCGGTTGTAGCCGCCGTTGACCAGCGCGCGCTCGATGCGATGCGTACTCTCCCGCACCGCCGCCTCGGCCAGCCCGACGAGGATCGTCTTGGGCATCGCCCCCGGCGAGATATCGACCTCCACCTCAATCGGCTCGGCGTTGATTCCCAGGAGCGAATAGGTGAAGAGTTTGGCGAGCATGGGCGGCGATCAGCGGAGCTGGCGGAGCAGTTGACTAAGACGATCTGCTCCCCATTGTGCCGAGAAACTGCGTGGGCCGCAAGGCAGAAATGAACAAATGTACACAAATGCGGCAGCGCCAATGATTTGCTACTAGAAATCCAATCGCCCCCAGAACAGCTGCTGCCGGTCGCCGCGGCGGCGGTAGTCTTCGAGCATCGTCTCGATGTTCGCTTGGGGGAAGTCGTTGTAGCGGATGCGGCCCTTTAGCCGGACGGTGAGGCGTTCGTCGAAATCGACGATGTCGGGGGTGAGCCAGATCGTGCTGCGGTCGGCACCCGAGAGGATGCTGATCGTGTTTCCCGGCGAAATATGCACGTTCAGCGGCATCGGCCGCGGGGCGCGACGGCGGCGCTGGTTTGACCAGTCGGCGACCTTGACCGCGTCGGGAAATCCCTGGGCCTCGAACCAATAAAACCGGCCGTCGGTTTCCCGCATGGTTTGCATCTTGAAGTCCCTGAGCATCCGCTGCCGCGAGTGCAGCGGCATCCAAGCGAAGAGCTTGTGAATCTCCTCGTAAAAACCTTCGCGGCCGCGGCCGATGTATTCGGAATAAATCAGGTCGTATCCCTGAATCATCATCCGCATCAACACGCCGGCGTTTTCGTGCGGTACGTCGCGATCCAGTTGCCCGCCGACAACGTACAAAGGGAGATATTCGGCGTTGCTCCAATAGAACTGGCAGTTATTGCGAATCACGCCGCAGATGGGAATCACCCCGGCAAACAGGTCGGGATGCGACAGGCCGATGTCAAACGCGGCGTCGCCCCCCATGCCGTGCCCGGAGAGATAGATGCGGTCGGAGTCGACTTGAAACCGGCGGCAGGCGTCGTAGATCGATTCGACCACTGCATGATGGCTGTCGGCCGAGTAGGTGTGTTGAAACGCGTCCGCGGCCGCGTACTCAGGGGCGATGACGATGTAACCGTGGCGCTGGGCTTGTCCCGCCTGATCCGCGGTGCCCGCCCACCACTGGGCCTCCTGCTGAGTCGTTTTTCCCTGTTCGCGGAGGGCAACGATCATCGGATAATTGCGGCCGACGTGGTATTCCGGCGGCAGGAATGCGGTGTAGGTGACCTCCGAATCTTCCGCAGCCTGCCCGGGCACTGTCACCTCAAAGGGAGCGGCGACGACCGCTTGGGGAGTTTCTATAGCGGCCGGGAGCAGCGGAAGCATCCGTGCGATGCTGGCTGCATCGATGCCCTCAGTCGAGTCTAATTCGGCAACGATCTCTTGCCGGCGGAGGGCTTCCGCGGGAGTGACGGAGAGGTATTCTAAAATGAGTTGCCGCGCCTTCCATAACCGTAGCGCGCGGTCCAAGTCGGTCTCGGCGTGGCTGCTACCCACGACCATGCCGGAGATCGCCAGTGCTAATTGTTCATCGGCCGGCAACCCCCCATCTTTGGCATACAGGAAAAACGACTCCAGCCGCTGCATCGTCGAAATGTTGAATTCGGCCACGAGCGGCTCCACGAGCTGCTCGACGGCGGCTGCCTGCATTTTGTCGGCGAGGGCTTTGGGAAGTTCCCGCATTTTGGTGAGGAATAGTTCGTGTTGCCGTTTTCTGTTTTCGTAGTCGATCCGCATGTCGGTGACGTCGCGGAGAATCGAGCGGCTGACGTCGTCAGACGGGAACTTCAGCGTACTTTCGTAGACGAGTTGGTGTTGTCCGGCATCGCGCCGCAGTTTTAATTCGTCGAGCAACTGCTGGGCCTGCAGTTGAACCAACTGCATACGCACTTTTCCCACGTTTTCAGCATGTTCGGGAAACTTCTCCTCAATCGCGACCAATTCCTGTTGCGCTTCGCGGTACATGCGGGCCTGCAAATAAAACCGCACAATCGCCATGCGGTGATCGGGGTCATCTGGTTTGGTGGCTTTATCCAATACGGCCGCCAGGGTTTCGGGAGGCAGCGAACTGGTGGCCATCCCCGAGTCCCAGTGGTGATTGAGAGCTTCGAGCTTGAGATAGGTCGGGGTGATCTCGGTGATCCCCTGCATGACAACCCGCTCTTGGCCGCCGGATTTGATCGTGATCTGCCGGCGGCCGAATTCGTCGAAGGGGGTCACGTTGACGAACCGCCCAATCTGTTGGATGGCGACCGCCCCGCTGCGGCCGTATTGCGGAAGGGGAAAGGAGGCGGACGGCGCTCCCAATTGGTCAGGCACCAGTTCAGCAACTTGCGTGCGGGGCACAAAATAGCGGGCTAAACCGGTATCAACCATCGTCACGCTGTAGACGGTGGTCGGTCCTCGTTTTTTGGCCCCCTTGGGGCCGAGTCCCAGGCCCATCAAAGGGGTCGACCGGCCTTCCAGCTTTGTGCCGTCCTTGAGCGTCACTTCATCTGCTGTAACGGTCGAGGGGCAGACCGCGACCAGTCCGACAAGCAATAGCACTCGTATCGGTTCGCAGAGCGCGGGAAAACACCTCATCGACATACCTCTTCCCTACAGTCGTTTCATGCGCCGGCTGAAAGGCTCAATTACGATACTGACCAATCGCGTTGCGTCGGAATTCCGAACTTGGGGTGCCACGGGCAGCTTGTCCGCCAGTGCCGTCTCGGGGTGGATGTTCCCTTTAGATTCCATTGAGAAACATCGGCCCGATTACCTACTGCTGGACGAGCCAGCAGTGGCACCCAGCGGGAACTTTGCCGTCTCAATTCATTGTGACTGGCCGCCTGAGGGCATCAAGCGTTTTTTTCGGCCGCGACGGAAATTCGTCTCAAAACGCCGTCCCTGCTTGAGGGCGTGAATGCCCCTATCACAGAGTGTCGGCGGGGGCAGCGGCGGATGCGCAGCAGGTCCGCTGCTGCCGGAATTGCCGGTGTAATCGGCAGTCTCCGACTCGCAAAATCTGCGGGCGTGGGAGATCTGCGAAGGGAAGCTCACTCGTCGTGAATAAGGCAGCGTCCCCATGGAGCGGACTATTCCAGCCATTCCGGGACGGCCACGTTGAAGTACTGCAGCGCCGCACTGCCGACCAGGTACACCATAAAGAGGACGGCGGCAATGATTCCCAGGTACACGAGCAGTCCCGCGCCCCCCATCACATTGTCGCGGAAGCGTCTCACACCGCGCAGACGGCGATACCAGCGTTCCTCGCGATCAATGCGATCATACAGTTTATGGAATTGTTCCTGTTTCCGTTCGGCGCGCTTCTCGACCAGTTTGCGTTCGACGATCTCCAAAAATTCCGGAAACGACGCCAAGGGGGCATAGGCCGCATCGGAAGACGTTTTGCCTTTGGCGCGGGTGCTGATGTTTCCCGCCTTGAGTTGCTGTTGGACCTGGGCGGTGCGGAGTTTGGAGACGATTTTTTTCCCCTGAGAATCGCGGTACTGGATGTACCACCAATCGCCGGGTTCGGCCTTGGAGATACCGGTCTTCACGGCGCGGTGTGTCGCCGAACTGGTCGGCCGGGGCGTGGAGCGCCGCTTTTGCGCGGGCGGCGGTTCGGAAACCGCAGGCCGCGTTTCACTAGCTGACGGCGTCGGCGTGCGGCGCGCCCTTGAGCTTTGCCGCGCCGCGGAAGGGGTGGCGGCCCCTTCGTCGGCGAAACTGAGCATTTCCACATCCATCTGCAGGCTATCGAGATCCTTGATCATTTCGGTACAGGTCTGATAGCGGTGATTGGGATCTTTGGCGAGTGCTTTGTCGATGATCAGATCCAGCCGTTCGGGGACTTCGGGATTGACCCGCCGGGCGGATTTGAAAATACCGCGTTCCTTGGCCGTGATGATTTCCAGAGTGGAATCCCCTTCGAAGGGATGCGCACCGGTCACGCAATAATAGAGCATGCAACCCAATGCATAGATATCGCTGCGGCCGTCGACGTACTTGGCGTTGCGGGCCTGCTCGGGGGGCATGTAATAGGGTGTGCCCAAACCGGTGCCGCTTTGCGTCATCGACATGTCGTCGTCCAGCACCTTGGCCAATCCCAAGTCGGCCACTTTGACGACCCCGGCTTTGGTAATCAACACATTGTCCGGCTTGATGTCACGATGAATGATGTTCAACGCGTGCGCATGTTCCAGCGCCTCAGCACACCTCAATGCGATGTGCACAGAGTCGCCGATTCGGAGCCGGCCGATTTCCTTCATCCAATCGTGCAGGCTCTTTCCGTCAATGAACTCCATCGCCACGTAGTGGATGCCGCCCGCCTCTCCGACGGCATAACCCCGCACGACATGGGGGTGGTCCAGCTTGGCCATACTGCGGGCTTCGCGATAGAAGCGATCAATAAATGATTTCTTGGCGGCCAACTGCTTCGAGAGCGTCTTGAAGGCGACCTGGCGGTCCAGACTGATCTGGTGGGCCAAAAAGACTTCGCCCATGCCCCCTTTTCCCAGACGTTTGAGGAGCTTGAAGTCGCCGACCTTTACGGTTTTCTTCTTCTTGTCACCCGATTTCGCCGCCGTGTCGCCAGCGGATCGCTCGGTCTTGTGTTTGCTCGACTTGCGCGGTTGTGCGTCCGCCTGGCCGTCTTCGTGGTTGGTGTCGTCCATCGTTCGCTCGGACGTCTGACGGGCGGCCGCATCCCGCGCCGCCTTGTCCGTGTCTGACCGCGCAGAGCGTGATCCGCGGTCTCCCGGCGAACGGCGAAATGAATCATGAATTCGCATAAGTTCCTCGCTCGACGCCGAAAAGACTAACCGACGAAACTTCGGCGACACCGCTCCCCGCGCCGACGGGCAAGAAGGCGATGATATATCCCGAAATGAACGACCGTCAAGATGATGTGCGCGGCGCGCGAAGCCGCCGCTGGAACCTATTATCATGGTTCTCCGAACGCGTTGCAAACGAATTTGCCGCCCCGTCAGGTATTCGATTGCATGTTTTTGTGTTTACCAACGTGCCGCAATCCCGCATCCGCAATGGACTTCTCAGGCCTTGTCGATTTTCAATTCCACGAAAACCCGCCGCGAGCCGCTTTTTGCTATAGTGGCCGTTTCCTGCTTCTTGACGCTGAGGACGGCCTCTCTCCCGCGAAACCTAATGAGTGACAACGATGCCCGCCGACAGTCCACTGACGGATGAACAAAAACGGATCATGACCTCCTGTTTGATGGTGCTGGCCGCCGTGGCCATCGCCGGCGTGCTCGTGTTCACCCGGTCGGTCATGATTCCCTTCGTCATTTCGATTTTCATTGTGTCTATCGTGTCGCCGATCGTCGACTACCAGGTGATGCGGCTCAAATTTCCGCGGTCGGTCGCCGTGACGTTGGCGCTGGTGTTGGTCATGGCCGTCGTGTCGACGTTCAGTCTGTTCGTGTTCGGCTCCATCCAGCGCGTCGGCGCCGCCGCCTTGAACTATGCGACCGCAGTGGAGGGCTTGGGAACCGAAGTGAGTTCCTACGGGAAGTACATTGCCCGCGTCGCCAATCTGCTGGACATCAAAGAAGAACGATTGACGGAGATCATCAACGGGTTGGCCCGCGACGTCGCCAATCAAATTCCGGCCCTCGCCCAGCACACGGCCGGCACAGCCGTCGATGTGCTTTCCTCCGGATTTCTGGTGGTGATCTTCGTGATCTTCCTATTGGCCGGACGAAATCCGCACGCCATCCGTACGGGAATCTACGCGGAAGTCGATGAAAAGATCCGCGAGTATATCGCAACCAAGGTTGCGCTCTCAGCTGTCACCGGGCTGATCGTGTGGGGCATTCTCGGTTACTTCGAACTGAAGTTCGCCGGCATGTTCGGCCTGTTGGCATTCATGCTGAATTTCATCCCGTCGATCGGCTCGGTCATCGCCACGCTGTTGCCCCTTCCGGTGGCCTTCTTCCAATTCCGGAATCCGGACACGGGGTTGGAATGGGCATCAATCATCGGCGTGCTGATCTGGCCCGGGGCCGTGCAGATGTTTATCGGCAACGTGATCGAACCGAAACTGATGGGCAAGGGGCTGGAACTGCACCCGGTAACCGTCGTACTCATGCTCGCGTTCTGGGGGTTGTTGTGGGGAGCGATCGGCGCAATTCTGGCGGTTCCCATGACGGCCGTCCTGCGGATCGTGCTCATGCGGTTCGACGCCGGCAAGCCGATCGGCCGACTCCTGGCCGGCGAACTCCCAGGATCCGCCGGCACGGACGCCGCTTAGCGATACACAGCCGCTCTGTGGCTAATTAACCATGCTCGATTTTAACCCGAGCGCAGGCGGGGATCGGTCGCGTGTTGCAGGCCTTCGCCGATCAGGTTGTAGGCCAACACCGCTAAAAAGATGGCTGTGCCGGGGAAGAACGTCATCCACCACATGTCGAGATTATTTCGCGCGGTTTGCAGCAGGGTTCCCCAACTCGGATTGGGGGGCGGAGTGCCAAAGCCCAGAAAGCTCAGGCTGGCTTCGATCAAGATCGCCGAGGCCACGCCGAAGGAAATCGGCACAAGCACGGGCGCCATCGCATT
The DNA here is from genome assembly GCA_937952455.1 of uncultured Planctomycetaceae bacterium. GTDB lineage: Bacteria > Planctomycetota > Planctomycetia > Planctomycetales > Planctomycetaceae > Symmachiella. The sequence goes on along the minus strand of CALFYU010000472.1, from coordinate 2,981 downwards.
GGGCAGAATGTGCCGGAAGACGATCCGCAGCGGCTTGTAGCCCAAGGCGCGTGCCGCTGACACGAACTCGGTCTGCTTGAGCTTCAAAAACTCCGCCCGTGTCAGCCGGGCGATGCCTGTCCAACCGGTGAGTCCGATCACGGCCATCACGTGCCAGATCGTCGGCCGATCGATGATGGCGATCAGGGCCAGAATCAACACCAGCGTCGGAACGCACATCACCACTTCGATCGTCCGGCTGATGACCATGTCGGTCCAGCCTCCCAAGAAGCCGGCCAAAGAGCCCAAGGTGATACCAATTACCGAGGCGATACCCATCGAGACGAATCCCACCAGCAGCGCAATCGTCGTGCCGTGCACGATCTGGGCAAAGACGTCGACGCCGCGGGTGTCGGTCCCAAAGATGTTGTAGCGATTAGGCGTCCCTTCGTCCCGCGCAGGATTACCCGGTTGTCCGGGCATTTCGTCTTCACGAATGCGGCGATACGGGTCCTGATAGACCAGCGGCCAAACCGCCCAACTGTCGGGATCCTTTTCCTTGAGATTCTTGGGATACCGTTTGCGGAAGCGATCTTTCTGAAAAATCGGGTTTTCCCAGGTCGGTTCGAAATAGCCCATCGCGGGAAAATAGAGATGCCCCTTGTACTTGCAGACGATCGGTTTCGTGCCGGCGATCGCCGGGGCCAATAGCGCCACGACAGCCAAAAAGCAGACGAAATAAAACGCGGTCATCGCCATTTTGCGGCGGCGAAATCGAGACCAGGCTTCTTTCCAAAATCCAACCGATTTGGAAACCTGGATCGATTCCGGGGGGGGTGACGTCAATTGATTCATGGAACGTGGTGGTATTGAAAATGGTCGGCGAATTAATGGAGCCGAATCCGGGGATCGACAACGGCATACAGAATGTCGGCCAGCAACTGTCCGGCCAAGGTCAGTATTGCGAACATCAACGTCAATCCCATGATCAACGGATAGTCGCGCGACGTCAGCGCCATGAAATATAGCTGTCCCATGCCGGGCCATTGAAAAATCCGCTCGATGATCACCGAACCGCCCAACAGTCCGGGCAGCGTCAATCCAATCAGCGTCACCAGCGGAATCAGCGTGTTGCGAAAAGCGTGATGTAACACGATCGACACCGGCCCGACCCCTTTGGACTTGGCGGTGCGGATGTAGTCCTGGCGAATCACCTCCTGCATGTTGGCGTTAATAAACCGCGTGTAGTACGCCAGGCTGACATAGGTGTAACAGATGATTGGCATCACCGCATGCATCATGATGTCTTTCGCCTGACCCAGTGCATCCATCGAATCATAGGTTTCGGTGGTCGTCATCCCATACAGCGGAAACCAGCCGAGTTTGACAGAGAGATAAATCTGCAAAAACAGCGCCGCCACAAAACTGGGGAAGGAGTACAGCGCATAGAGAAACCCGCTCATCACCCGTTCGTCCGTTTTGCCGATGCGCACCGATGCCGTCAGCCCCAGAGGAATTGATATCAAATAGGACAAAAGCAGCGAGCTGATGGAGAGAATCAGTGTGGGGGCGACGTGCTGGCCGATGACTGTCGTCACGGGCTTCTTCCAGGAGAGGGAGCGTCCCAGATCTCCTTGGGCCAGATTGCCAAGCCACTGCACATATGCCTGCGGCCAGGGCTTGTCCAGCCCGTAGGATTTTTTCATCCGCTCGTATTCTAGCGGGCTGATCGCCTTACTGGGATCGACCAAGGCCAGATCCATCATCATCGGGTCGCCCGGCATATTGCGGATCAACGCAAAGATGATGAAGGTGATCAACACCAAGGTGAGGGCGCCGATCAACAGCCGGCGAATCGTGTAATTTAACATACAGCCTTTTGTGGTCGAATGACGAATGACCGGAGCGCGGGGAGCAAGGTTCTGGGAGGGACCGGCATCGCTGCGGCGAGATTAATGCATGGCCGGTTTATAAATGCTGCTGAAACCCGGGCCGTAGTTATACGGGCCGCGCGGGCTGAAATTGTAGCCGCGCAATCGCTTGTTGAACCCGTAAAACGAATTGCGGTAATACAACCAAGTGTAAGGCTGGTCCTCCCACAGGATTTTGTGGATCTTGGCGTAGATTTCCCAGCGCTTTTCGGGGTCGAATTCCCGTTTGCCCTCTTCAAATAGCTTGTCGATTTCCGGATTGGAATAGCTGCCGTAATTGCGGCCGTTTTTGATGGCGTTGGTCGTCCAGATATTGCTGCTGGTGTCCGGATCGGCACCCGTGCCCCAGCCGGCAAACGCAGCTTGGTAGTTGTGCTTGAGCATGCGGTCCATGAGCACGGGAAATTCCAGCGGCTGGACGTGGCAGATAATGCCCAGTTGGTCCAGGTTTTCCTTCAGCAGCGTACAGATGTCGACCCGCTCCTGAATACTCACGCATAGGATCGTAAATTCAAACGGCACCACGCGGCCGTTGATCGTTTTGTCCCGAATCCCGTCCCCGTCGCTATCGACCCAGCCTGCTTCATCCAACAGATCCTCAGCCTTGTCGAGGTCCTGCTTGTAGGGAGTCAACTTCTCCTTGGGAAACATTTTGGAATCTGGATGATACGTTCCCAGGCAGGGTGTGTTCAGACCGTAGAGCAGCGTATTGAGCAGTTCTTCGTGGTCAAAGGCATAGGACATCGCCTTGCGGACGCGCTTGTCGCTGAAAAACGGAACTTTCGTATTCCACGTAAAGTGAAAACTGACCCATTCTACGCCAGTGACCTTGGTGTTCAGCTTATAAAAATCGTCGCCGTAGGTTTGCGTCATCCACAGCTCGGGCAACAGTTCCATCTCCTCAATCTCGCCGTTCTTGAGCGCCAATAGCGCCGTGTTGGACTCTTCCAGAATGCGGAAACGGATTTCCTTAAGGTAGGGCTTGGGGCGGACCTGTTTGCCGTCGTGCATGTAGGGCATTGGATTGCCGTATGGATCGGCGGGCAGCGGGATGCGGCCGAGGATTTCACC
>CALFYU010000471.1 GCA_937952455.1 uncultured Planctomycetaceae bacterium | reverse complement strand
CGCGGATAGCCACGAGGACGGCTGGGAGGTGCTGCTGACGAACGAGGCCTCCGGCCACATGGAGGCGTCGATGGTCACCCTGGCCAAACAGTTCTATTACGGTGCCGAAAACGGCGGCGACGCCAAAGGCTTTCCGGGACTGATCGATTCGTACGACGCGGCAAATATGGTCGTCGACGCTGCTGGGACGACGGCTGACACTGGGTCGTCTGTGTGGGCGGTTAAGTTCGGCCCCAAAGACGTCCAGTGGGTGGCCGGCCAGGGGGGTAGCTTCGACGAATCGGATGTCACGCTGCAGCGGATTCTGGACGGTGATGGCAATCCGTACACGGCCTATTGCCAAGAAATCCTGGCCTATCCCGGCCTGCAGGTGGGGAGCGTTCGTTCAATCGGTCGGATCAAGAAGCTGACCGCCGATTCGGGCAAAGGCTTAACCGACGCGTTGGTCTCGCAACTGCTGAGCAAGTTCGAGGTGGGGATCAAACCGGATGTGCTGTTTATGTCGCGGCGGTCGCTGCAACAACTGCAAGCCAGCCGTACGGCAACAACCACGACGGGCGCCCCGGCGCCGTTCCCGGAAGAGTCTCACAAAATTCCGATCGCAGTCACCGACGCGATTTTGGATACGGAGTCGCTGACCCTGTAACCCTGTAACAGTCTGCCGGGGAGTTGTTTTTAATTTCCACGGTCCGCACAGCGGGCCCTACTGATAGCGAAACGGAGAATGTGATATGGGCAACGGACGGAATATGAAGGATGCGTCGCTGATCAAAAGCGTGGCGTTGCCGGATGGCGCGGCGGCGGTTGTGACCGATGGTATCGACACGATGAACGGGCCCAACGGTGATTTTGTCGCGCCAATGGAATGTATCATCACAGCGCCGGCGTTGGCGGTGGGGGAATTGGCCAACGACGAAACGATCATCTACGACATTCAGGACGATGACAATTCCGGTTTCACGTCGGCGCGTGACGTTGTCCCCTCGGTGCTCACGCAAACCGGTGCCGGCGGTGCCGGAGCGGCGGCCGCCACAAAGCGGGTCGCACTCCCCAGCGACGTGCAACGCTACGTCCGGCTCAAGGCCACCAACAGCGATACCTTGGACGCTTCAGGCGAAGACGCCATTTTCGAGGTCGTTTGGTAGCCGCCGCGGGCGGTTGGTGCGTGCTGCCGCACGGGGGCGGGGTGCCGCTCCCGTTGGTCGCTGGGGTTTTATGAGGTGTTGTTGTGCCGAATCCGATTCAACGTGCACTCTCCGCCGGGGTGGGGGCCTTGAAGGCCGTCAATGGGGTCTCCGTGATCATCCAGCGGGGATCGGTGCAGTCGGCGGAGGCGGTGACCGCGATTGTCGGCGAAACCGAGTATGAGGACATCGACGATCAGGGGATTGTGATCTCCGCCAAGTCGCGGGATTACCTGATCGCGGCCGCCGATTACGTGCTCGGCGCGGATGACATCCAGACCGAGCCGAGAAACGGCGACAACATCATCGAAACGGTGGGATCCACAAACTTTGTGTACGAGGTGTGCCGGATCCCGGGACAGAAACATTTTCGCCCGTCGGACCCCTACGGGACGACGCTGCGGATTCATACGCGGCTGACGCGGACTACGCCCGCGGCTTAGGCCCGAGGCTTTAGACCGTAGGCTTTAGGAAAGGATTCCATCGGATGTCACAGGAACAAGTGCGGGCCGATACGTTGCTGGGCCTGAAGCGGGCCGGGAACGCGAAAAAGGTGTTCGTGAAGCGGGCGCAGGTGCTGGCACTTTGCGACGGGCTGGACGGCGAGCACAAACTGGTCAAGGAGGTGCGGGCCCTGTGCGACAAGGCGGGCGAAGAGGGGCACGTGACGATCAATCGCGAGCAGCGGCAGGGGCTGATTGAGATGGCCGAAACTCTCGATCGGCTGGCGGTCGTGCAAAGCACTGGCGGAGCCAGTGGCACCCCGGACGACGGCGGCGACGAAGGCGATCAGTAGGCAGTAGGCGGTAGGCAGAAAACGCAAGCGACCAACGGGAGCGGCGGTGCAAACCGTGCGGTAGCACGGGCAAGGCCGCTGTGCGGCATGGCTTTTGGGATTGAAGACATTGCGGATGAGGTGGCGGCGGTTTTGATCTCGGCGGAGATTGCGGCCGACGTCGACTTTTCGCCGACGGTCGAGCTGCCCGAATCGGAAAAATTGCGGGTGCTGGTCTGCCCCGGCGGGTTGGACGGGGAAGTCGAAAACCGGCTGGCGGATCAAGAGGACCATGTGATTCACGTGGGCGTGATTGTCCGCGTGGGGAAAGACTGCACCGGCGACAATATCCGGGAGCAACTGGCGTTTGTGCGGTCGATTCGCGACCTGTTCAAGCGGCGGCTGCTGGAAACCACGCGGGTCACGTTGGCGGCGTTTGCGAACAACCCGATTTACAGACCGGAGAAGTTGCGGGACGAAGGGCTGTTTGTGTCGGTGTTGAAGCTTACCTTTCGCGGCTTCCGATAAATCAGTTTGCCACAGAGGGCACAGAGAGCACGGAGAAAAAGACTCTGAGGTCTCGGTGATCTCTGTGGCAAGGTGCTCCGCACAGCGGACCCTACGGGGGAAAAGTGAACGTTGTTGTTAAGACCACTCGGGTGGTGATGGACTTTGATCGGATCAACGCTGCCAAGCGGCGGATGAACGATCGGGCTCACTTTCGCGCGGCGGGTTATTTGCGGACTGACGCGCGGCGTTCGATCAAAAAGCGGAAAAAGAAGTCGGCGGTCGGTTCGCCTCCGTCGACGCAGACCAAGCGGCTGCGGGACGCGATGCGGTTTCACGTGTTTCGTGGGGAGGGGAAATCGATCATCGGGCCGAGTGCTCAAGTCGTGGGGGAAGCGGGCGCGGCCCACGAGCACGGCGAGCTGTATATGGGGGACCGGTACCCGCAGCGGCCGTTTATGGGTCCGTCGCTGGAGCGGACCGAGCCGAAGTTGGCCGGATTTTTCGAGAACACGTTTTATTGAGTTAATCGCAAGGTAGCGACCAACGGGAGCGGCGCGAGCCGTTCCGTGCGGTAGCACGCACAAGGCGGCTGTGCCGCAGGGGGAATCGAATGGCTTTGGCAGCGGGGGATACGGTGCGGTCGCTGGACGCGATCGCTTATTACAACACGGGGACCTATGCCTCACCGACTTGGGTCGAGATTGACATTTGTGAAAACGTCACGACCGGTCTGACCAAAGGCGAAAAGGTCATGAAGTTCCGGGGCAAAACGTACGACGTCAATCGTTCGCTGCTGATCGGGGCCAATATCACGCTGGTGTTGCATCACGTCGTGGACAACACGCCGCTGGCGGCGTTTGTGGCGGCGTTTTTCGGCAATACGCAAATCGACGTGGCGATCATGTCGGGGGCGATCACCGACACGTTGGCCGAAGGCCTGCGGGCGGTGTGGGACGTGCTTGAGAGCTAGCGGAACGGAGAGATCGAACACACGATGATGTAGAACTGCGTGCGATAGCCGAGGGATCTGGGCAACTAGCCGGCCTGG
>CALFYU010000470.1 GCA_937952455.1 uncultured Planctomycetaceae bacterium | reverse complement strand
CTGATACTGGGAACGAATACGGTCGGCACGAACACGGCAATCAAGACCAGCGTAGTCGCGATCAGCGCCGATCCGACTTCATCCATCGCCTTGTGCGTTGCTTCGCGGGGCGAGAGGCCTTCGCCAATCAGACGTTCCACGTTCTCGACGACAACGATCGCGTCGTCCACAACGATGCCGATCGCCAGCACCAGGCCGAACAGCGACAGCGTATTGAGCGTCACGCCCAGCGACTGCATAGCCGCGAATGTGCCAATCAGCGAAATCGGAATGGCGACAACGGGAATTATCGTCGGCCGCCAATGGTGCAGAAATATGAAAACCGTCAGCACGACCAGCGCCGTGGTGATTAGCAGCGTGACGAATACTTCATCGATCGATTCTTCCACGAATTCCGTGGGATTGTAGGCGATTTCGTAGTCAACCCCTTGCGGAAAATCCTTCCGCAGGTCCTCCATGGTCCGTTTGACTTCCTCCACGGTATCAACGGCGTTTGTGCCGGGCCGCTGGTAAACTAACACCGCCACCGCCGGCTTGCCGTCGAGGTAACTTAACCGCGAATAATCCTGTGCACCGAGTTCGATGCGGGCCACGTCGCTCAACCGCGTCACACGGCCATCCTCGCCCCGTTTGACGATGATCTGACCGAACTCTTCGGTCTCCTTCAGACGCCCTTGAGTGGTCACGTTTAGCTGAAAGGCACCGGTCTCGTCCGTCGGCGGCTGTCCGATCACACCGGCGGCGACCTGCACGTTCTGTTGACGAATCGCCTCGACCACGTCGCCGGCAGTCAGGTCGACGTGCATCATCTTTTCAATGTCGAGCCAGACCCGCATGGCGTATTCATTGCCGCCGGCAATTCGAATATCCCCCACCCCGTCCAGCCGCATCAACGCGTCGCGAATCTGCAGAAAGGCGAAGTTGCTGATGTACAGATCATCGCGGCTCTCGTCCGGCGATGTCAGGTGCACCACCATCAACATGTCGGGAATCTGCTTGCGGGTGGTCACGCCGATTTGCCGGACCGCCTCCGGCAGCCGCGCTTCGGCCACCGCCACGCGGTTTTGCACCAGGACCTGGGCATCGTCCAAGTCGGTGCCGAGTTTGAACGTGACGGTCAACTGCATCGTGCCATCGGCGCTTGACGATGACTCCATGTACAGCATGTCGTCGACGCCGTTCATTTCCTGTTCGATCGGCGTAGCGACCGTGTCGGCAATCACCTGCGGCGTGGCCCCGGGATAACTGGCGCGGACGACGATTGTCGGCGGAACGACGTTGGGGTATTGCGAAACCGGCAGTGAAAAATAGGTGATGCCCCCGACCAGCAAGACCAGGAACGAGAGAACCGTCGCAAAAATCGGCCGTTCGATGAAAAAATGTGGAAACTTCACTGCGCGTCGCCTCCCTGTTTGACAGCGTTGCTCGCGCGCGAAATCTCCGAGGCGGGTAGCGGATCGGGTGAGGGAGAAATCCACTCTTCCGGCGGAAGCGGCTGGTATTCATCCGGCAAGCCGTCTTCGACAACCTTGATCGTGCCCGGCTTGGTTTCGACGGCCATCTCCGGCCGGGCTTGCAACAGTCCTTCGATGACAAGCGCCTCGCCCCCGCTCAGACCGTCGCGGACGACCCGCAGTCCATCGACGATCGGTCCCAACGTCACATCGCGGCGCTCGATGACGCCGTCGACAACGACATAGACGTACTGCGAGGATTGGTCGGTGCCGATCGCTGAATCGGGAATCAGCACCGCTTCATATGCGGCGCTGCCCGGAATCCGAATTCGCGCAAACATGCCCGGCACCAAGACCAAATCGCTGTTCGGGAAAATGCATCGGGCACGCATGCTCGCCGTGTCGGTATCGAAACGATTGTCGACGAAATCCATGTGCCCGCGATGCGGAAACGCCGTTTCATCCACCAATCCCAGATACACCGGATTTTTGGCAATGCGGGAACTCTGCCGCGTGCCGGCTTGATCCAGCCGCACGTACTTGAGCACCTCTTGTTCGTTGGCGTCAAACGTACAATAGATCGGATCGACCGAAGCGATGGTCGTCAACAACGTCGACGTTGCCGTACCGCCGCTGACGAGGTTGCCTTCG
>CALFYU010000469.1 GCA_937952455.1 uncultured Planctomycetaceae bacterium | reverse complement strand
TCACGGATTTCCCAACCGCAACGGCACTGCAACAGGTGCTTATTGCCCGCCCGCATTTTTCGCACCGCACGACCTGAGAGTTCGGCGAGGTGACCCACATCACATCTTCCATTTGATTTTCGTGAGCCCCGTTCAGGTTGTCGATGACGACGACGTCGTCTACAAAAACTAGGATCTGGGTGTCTCGTAACACTTTGCTTTCTTGAGAAGGGAAATGGACGTCATGTCCCGAATCGTCCTCATCGTCGTGCTCGTCGTCGCCTACGCGTCCCCTCTGGCTGCGGACAACTGGGAGCGCTACCGGGGGCCCAATGGATCGGGGAATGCGATAGGCCCCGCTCCGCCGACCAAGTGGTCCTCCGAGAAGAACGTGAAGTGGACAACCCCTTTGCCTGGCAAAGGTACCTCCTCTCCAATTGTTTCGGGAGAACGAGTTTTCCTAACCTGTTACGCGGGGTACGGATTGATCCCCGAAGATCCAGGAGAGCCGCTCGATCTTGTCCGACATTTACTGGCCTTTGATCGCAAGACCGGCAAGGAAATCTGGCGAGCATCGGTGCCTTCCGGGGGAAATGAAGATCCGTACCAGGGCTTTATCACACAACACGGCTACGCGAGCAGTTCACCGACCACGGACGGAGAGCGAGTTTTCGCACTTCTCGGCAAGTCGGGGCTCTACGCATTCGATCTTAGCGGAAATGAACTCTGGAAATTCGACGTGGGGCAAAAATCCGATCCCGCCAAATGGGGTGACGGCTCCAGTCCGATCGTCGTGGGGGATTTGGTGATCGTTGACGCCGGGGTGCTGGGAAATCAGTTCGTTGCTATCGACAAGGTTTCGGGCCAGAAAGCGTGGTCACTGGAAGATCCGACATTCACCAATTGCTGGGCTACGCCCGTACTGGCGAACATGGCCGCATCCTCGGAGGTCTTATTTCATATTCCTAAAAGAATCATGGGATTAGATCTGAGGACGGGGAAAACGCTATGGACCGCTGAGTCGCCGATTGACGATGCGGCATGCGGAAGTATCGTTGTGAATGATGGCCGGGCCTACTTGATGGGAAGTCGGACCGGAAACGCCATGGCGATCCGATGCGGAGGCTCGGGTGACGTCTCCGCATCTCACACCTTGTGGAAAACCCGTCTACGAGCCGGAATCACCACCCCGGTCATCCTGGGTGAAAATCTGTACTGGACCACGGGTGGCATCTTTTACGCGGCTAACGCGGAGACTGGAGAGTACGTTTACAAACAACGACTACCACGACTCGGCGGACCAACCGGTGGATTCCCTAATGCCGACTATTCATCCCCGATTATCGCTGGAGAGCATATTATTCAATTTACACGCAACGGGGAAAGCTACGTGATCAAACCGGGGAACGAATTCGAATTGGTCTCACACAATCCGGCATTCCGGGATGACGATAGTGCCTTTAGCGCAACACCCGCGGTCAGCGAAGGCGAATTGTTCATACGGTCAGAGAATAACCTGTATTGCATCTCTGCTTCCCAGCGGTAGTCGCACTAACGTTCGTACTGATCCGTCCGTACGGCTTTCGCCTTTGAGGTTTGGTATCGAGGGATGACAGCCGGAACGGTCACGGGCAATCCGGTCATATCGTACGGCTGAATCAGTGAAGTTCGCTCAGAATTGTCGAGACCTGATTCGAGCCAAGGAGGGATGCAGCACCATTTACTTGAGGCGGCTAGCATACACCAACCGGAAGACGCCACCTGCCGAATTTTGTGGGCCGACGTGTTGGACGTAAAAACTGCAAATCGTGGCTAATCGACGGCCATTTACCTCAAATCTCACGCCCGCAGAACGTGTTGAAACAACCCCTTCTGGGAAAATTGCAGCTTCATTGGCTGCTCTGGTGGTGCGCTGCGTCGATGCAATCTGGACAAACCGTGTAAAAAAGACAGGGCGCAGATTCGCTTTCGAATAGATTGAGTTTGGCGGCCACTGCCTCAAGCGCCAGCCAACCCACTGGTTCGATGAGTACTCTTTTACAGCAGCTACACATCGTGAGCCTATTCGTCGTCCGCTTCGTGCTGGGCTCCAAGAGCGCGAATCTTGTCCGCAGTTCGACGCGCAACAACACGCTCCGATAATGCAAAGTTCCTTCCGGCTCGCAGGAAACCGTCAATTGCATGTGACGTTTTAGGTTGGGCGAGTCGCACCGGATTGGAATTACGGAAGCTTGGCCGCTTGAGCGAATTCGGCGATGGATTTCCCGGTAGAAGCAACGCGTGCCATCGTCCGCAATGAATTCCCATAGACTCCGACCCTTGACGGAGTCCTCCGTCAAATCCGCTGCGCCATTCTCGCGCGCGAAGGCTAACCAAGCCGCGTCAACCCACACAATCTGATCGCGAGCATCAACCCGATAGCAATAGGTCGGGAATCGAGAATCAATCATGTTTCGGTTCGATCTGGCATGCTCAGGCCGTTTACCCTTTCCTGTCCGATTTTACGCCGGAAATGACAGGCGTGCGATCCCTTTCGACAACGATATTTCAGCACGCGGTCAAAAAACACATGCTTGCGATGTTTTGTTGTGGTCAGTCGATCGCTTGTGCCTACAAATCTCCTGGTTAAATGAGGCGACTTTTTCGCTTCAACTGGGGGTTTCGACATGTCACGCGAGATTTTGTCTGCACGTGAGCCGGCCGTCTGGGGACACCAG
>CALFYU010000468.1 GCA_937952455.1 uncultured Planctomycetaceae bacterium | reverse complement strand
CGCCGCTATTCGCCCACTGCCCGCCTGCGAGACTTTGTTAGAGTTGCAGACGACGGTCACCCCCACCGGCAATTCATTGATGCTGGGGAAAACGAACTACGCTTTTCTGGCCGTGCGGGTGGCCAAGTCGATTTCCAACGCCTACGGCGGCGGCGAATTGACGAACAGCGAGGGCCGGCGCAGCGAGGCGGACATCTTCGGCCAACCGGCCGATTGGGTCGACTACAGCGGGCCGGTTGCGGATGAAACGATTGAGGGAATCACCTATTTCAGCCATTCCTCGAACCTACACACTCCCAACAGCTGGCACGTCCGCAACGATGGTTGGATGGCGGCGTCGGTTTGCATGCACAAAGGAATAGAACTCACGAAAGACGCCCCGCTCACCCTCCGTTTCGCCCTGCACGCTCATGCCGGGGCACTTAACGCCGAAGTTGCCAAAACACATTTCGACGATTATGCGGCGACCCCTGCGTACGAAATCGTGAAAGCCCAGCCGCCCTATCGCGTGCACGTGCAGCGACGGTCGAAGTAGCGCGGCTGGAGTCTATTGCCCGTCGCCGATCCGGCGGTCCAATGTGTCCAACGTTTCCTTGAGCGTGTACTTCAAATAATCGTCGTCCGGATGCGTTAACGACTCAAACGCGACGTCTCGGGCGTCAGCGGAATCGACGAAGCTCAACGCGCGGATCGCCTCGAGCCGCACGCGGGGATGCTCATCGTTCACCTGCACCCGCAGCAACTCCAGCGGCTCATTCACCCGGTCCCGCCAGTAACAGAGCACGCGGGTCGCCGCGGCGCGGGCACGGTAATCGGGAGAACGCAGAATTTGCTTGAGCAGTTCCTCGTCGACGACGTCGTGATTTTGGTGGACCCAAAGTGCTTCCAAGAGATGATGTTGGTAGTCTTCGTCCGACGGATCGAGTCCGCCGATCCATGTATTGAGCGCCGCCATCACCTCGTCGGTATTCCGCTCGCGCAGTTCACGCCGTACGCGATAACGGGTGCGGTCTTCATAGACTTTGAGCAGGTCCAACAGCGCCGGGATTGGCTGCCCGGCGATTTCGGCCGGCGTCACCAGCGGACGATCCTTGTAGCGAATCCGCCAGATGCGGCCGTGGTTCTTGTCGCGATTAGGATCGCGGAGCGAGTGCTGCATGTGGCCGATCAGCGGATTGAACCAGTCGACGACGTATAGTGCGCCGTCGGGACCGAATTCCAGATCGACCGGCCGGAAGTTCTGGTCCGACGATTGCAATAGCGGCTGCACCGGATCGGCGGAAAATCCGGAACCATCGTCCTTCATGTGATACTGCAACACGCCGTGAAAGCCGATGCAGTTGTTGAGCAGATAATTCCCCTGGGCTTCGTCCGGAAAATTGCGGCTGGAGACGAATTCGCACCCCGCCGTGGGGCGCCATTGCTTGGTCAGAAACTGCTTCAAGCTGCCGTGCTTGTGCGGATAATCGACCTGGCCGGAAAACGCCGTGCCGTAATAATTGGCTCCGCCGGAGGCGTCGGCGACGAAGTTTTGTCCCCAGCGGTCGAACGTGTGCCCCCACGGATTGGCGAATCCGTAGGAAACGAACACGTCAAACTTCTCGGTCTTGGGTTCATAGCGAAACACGCCGGCGTTCTTGCAGCGGACGGGGCCGTAAGGTGTTTCGACCTGCGTGTGGTGGAAGGTGCCCTCCTGGAAATACAATCCTCCCCCCGGTCCCCAGGTGAATGCGCTGATCGAATGGTGTGAATCGGCCGAATCGAAGCCGTGCAAAATCAGCGAACGTTCATCGGCGACGTCATCGCCGTCGGTGTCTTTGAGGAACATCAAATTCGGTTGCTGCGCGACGTAGACGCCGCCATCTCCGAGTTCAATACCGGTCGGCACATGCAACCCGTCGGCGAAGACCGTGCTCTTGTCGGCCCGGCCGTCGTTGTCGGTGTCTTCGAGAATGAGAATCTTGTCGTTGACCGGCGTGCCGGGTAGATACATCGGATAGGAATGCATCGTGCAAACCCACAACCGGCCGCGGGCATCGAAGGTGAACTGCACCGGGTTTTGTAATTCGGGGAATTCGATGTCGGAGGCGAACAGGTTGGCCTCGTATCCTTCGGGCATCGTGAAGGTCTTGAGCGTATCTTCCGGCGAGGTGATCACGATGTCGCGCTCGAAGTTGGTGGGGATCTCCTTGATGTCCCCCGTTGTGGAGTCGTCGATCTTGTCCGGAACCGATTTGCCCTGCGCCACATCCCACACGCGGCGGTCGCGGAGGGCGATCATTTTGCGGAGCTTTCTGAATTCGTCCGGAAAATTGACCACGCCGAACGGTTCCTTGCGGCCGCCGTAGATGTAATAGCCGTTGACCGCGCGATGGTCGTACCAGAATTGCAGGTTCTTCTCGTTGACCTCCGCCCGCAATTTTTTCAGATCGGCCTGCGGTGACGACGTCGGCCGCGGGCCGAACAAGGCCTGTTCCAGAATCGGTGCCAGTTGACTGTAGCCGAAGTCGCTTAAATGAATGCCGTTGATCGTCAGATTACGGTCGGACTCATGCTTCAGCTTTTGCGTCGGCGTGAACAGATCGACGAAAATCACGCCATGCCGCGCGGCTGCCTGCGCCATGGCCTCCGTGTAGGCTTTGATGTTTTCGCTATTGGCTTTGCCGTCGATCACGCCCGCCCGCCCGGTATCTTCCTGTGCAATCGGAGAGAGCAACACCAATTGCGGCGGCGATTTGCCGTTGTATTTCGTCGACGTCGTGGTCTCGATGAATTCATCGAGGTCCGCACTGAATTTGTCCAACCCCTCCGGCCCGGCGAACGACTCATTGAACCCGAAACAGGCAATGACCACGTCCGGCTTGTGGTCTTCGAGCGTGTGTCCGTGGTCTTTGAAATCGAGCGAGCGGGGCCGCAATTTCAATTCATCCGCCGACCAGCCGAGATTGCGGACGACTAGATTGTGCTCCGGAAACCGGCTGTGCATCAGGGTTTCGAAATGTCCGAAATGCTGCATCCGTTCGGCGAGCGTGTTGCCGATAAACACGATGTGGTCCCCTTGGTTGAACTTCAATGGACCGGTTTCTCCGGCCGTCAAGGAACCTGCACAAAGGCCGATCATCGCCGCCACGAACAAGGTGCGCAAATTGGACATTTCGGGGATCTCGTTTATGTAAGTCGAATATTGAGAGTCGGTCTTCAAAACACGATGGTGGACCGCGATAGGCGCGGACCGCCAGTCGCGGCAGGCCGCATTATGGATTGGCGGCGCCGCAATTCTCGAATCTTCGATTATTGTGGGTGGAGCGCAAAAGGGCAAGCGGGCGGTAGGATGCGTCGCGACGCACCTTTCTGTTTAGGACAAACGATTCTCCCATCGAAATCCACCGTGCATGCAGTGGCCAGTCATGTGCGCTCGGAGCAGCGGACACCCTCCGCGACGCGAGGAAGGACCGCGCGCAGAGACGCAAAGACGCAGAGAAAAAAGGGAGATTCAATATGTCTCTCGTTGCGACCGTGGCGCCGTTGCGTGGGGTGGGTGTTTGTTGACGAGGCGTTCGCTTGAAACAGTCGTACCACCTTCGCCGGGCTTACATCCGTTCGCTGGTATGAATGCCGAGCAGTTCCAGTCCGCGCGCGATGACGCGGGCCGTGAGATCGCACAATAGCAGGCGGCTGTCTCGCAATTCGTCCGTCTCGGCTTTGGCGACCGGGCAGTGTTCGTAAAACGTGCTAAACACGCCGGCGGTCTTGAAGAGATACTCGGTGAGAAAATTCGGCCGGTACTCCGCTGCTGCCTGGGCGAGGACCTCGGGAAAGCGCAACAGGGCGAGGATCAATTGTCGCTCGGATTCGTGGGACAACTGAATGAGGGCGCCGGTTTGGCGCAGCGCCACGCGGTCCACCTCGGCGCGGCGGAGGATGCCGCACACGCGGGCGTAGGCATATTGCATATACGTCGCCGTGTCGCCGGTCGTCGCCAGCATCTTGTCCCAACTGAAGACGTAGTCGCTTTCGCGGTTGTGTCGCAGGTCGGCGTATTTGATTCCACCCAGTCCCACGATCTCCGCGATGCGGCGGAGTTCGCCTTCGTTAAATTCAGAGCCGTTCGGTCTGGCGTCGT
>CALFYU010000467.1 GCA_937952455.1 uncultured Planctomycetaceae bacterium | reverse complement strand
GATTGTGCTCGTAGTCGTCTGCCGCCCAACATCGCCGTTGCTAGGCCTCCTCGCCAACCAGCGGGGCGATTCGGGTACAATCGCTAAAGACAGGATTCCCAGGATGGCCGGCAAGCCTCCATAGGCAAAGACCCACCGCCAATCATCGGGTGTCACCACGCGGTGGTATTTGGCCAGCAGTCCCAGCAGTACAAACCCGACGTTGGCCGCCGTCCCAATCAGCCCCGCCAACAACGGGCGCGATCCGTCGGACCATGCTTCCGAGGCCAACGCCACGCCGTTGGGCCACATGCCGCCGATGCCCAGACAGGCGACAAATCGCAGCACAAGCAATTGCTCCAGCGACGTCACAAAGTAACTGACCCCCGTGACCAACGAGTAACAGAGGATGCTGGCCGCCATCGCCTTGGAACGGCCGATGTGGTCTCCCAACCGTCCAAACAACAAGCCGCCGGCGGCTGCGCCCAACAAGAATGCACAGACGTATGCGGCAAACCAATTGCCGACCGTGCCCTCCGCCGGCGCTTCGGAGGACGACTCGCTCAAGAAGCTGATGATCGCCGGACGCCCCGCGAGTGGAATGATGTTCATTTCAAAACCGGCGAACATCCATCCCGCAAACGCCACAAACAGAATAATCAACCGCCCGCCGGTCGACAGGTTTGGCGGCGAGAGGTCAAGTCGCTCTAGATTGTTGCCGGCGGCGGACATAGTGACGTCCTAACGATAAAGAGAGAATCATAAGAGGCGATTGAATCGTTGGGTGCAGTGTGACAGCTTAAGGCAGCAGACTCAAATCAACGACGAGATTTCTCCCACTCATTGGTGCAAATAGACGCAAACAAGAACCGCGCGCGGCCGCGCCAAATTAGCCACGGATGAAACCCAGCGCGGCAATGCGGCAACCAAAATGGTCGAGTTTATTTAGCCACGGATGAGACACGGATCAAACACAGATTTTCAGAAACTCCCAGACCGACGGCTTGCCGTCGTGCAAGACGTTTCCTGTTGCCATACAGACGAAGCTTGGCAGCTATCGCGGTTCGACGTGCAATTAATAAGCAGAGTTCAAAAGCGATAGTGTTTCGGGCATTGAGAATTTGAATTTCGGATTCGTTTAGGATTTCGAAACTCGGATTTCTCGTTTTCCTCCACATGCATCATTGCACTACTCCGCCGCCTGCAAAAACCCGCGGGCCCTTTGGAAGACGTCGTCGAACATTGCTTCGGTCAAACGGCCGGTGAAGGTGTTTTGCTGGCTGGGATGGTAGCTGGCCAGAAGGACGCGGCCACCGGAAAATTGCACCTGTGTGCCGTGGCCGAACTTGGGAAATTTGCCGGCATACCAGCCGCGGGTTCGCGCTTCGTTGAGCACCGCTTTAAAGCCGATCTGGCCGAGCGCTAAAAAGACGCGGACGGGGAGCAAGTCGCACGTCTCAGTAAACCAGTCGCGGCAGTTCGCAATCTCTTCCGCCGTCGGTTTGTTCTGCGGCGGAGCGCAGTGGCAGACGGCCGTGATGGCGCAGTCCTGCAATTGTAATCCGTCGTCAACGTCGGCGGCGTTTGGTTGATTGGCAAAACCGGCGCGATGCAGCGCGCGGTACAACCAATCCCCGCTGCGGTCCCCGGTGAACATGCGGCCGGTGCGATTCGCACCATGCGCCGCAGGCGCCAGTCCCACCAACAGCAGCCGGGCCCGCGGATCTCCAAAATTCGGCACGGGCAGACCCCAATAGTCCCAGTCGCGAAATGCCTTGCGTTTTTCCTGCGCCACATTCAAGCAGTGTTCCCGCAGACGGGGGCAACGCTCACAGCGGATGATACGGTCGTTGATGTCATCCCAAACAGCAGCGGGCATTGATTGTCCTGTTTAATGGGTTGTCTTGTAAGGGTGATCGAGCAAAACTGGGGGTGCCACTTGCGGCTTGCCCGCCAGTGCGCTGTCAGGTGGGGGCGTCCATGCATAGTCACGTCGAATCACGTGCGCACTGGCGGACGAGCCGCCAGTGGCACCCGTACGAAGTGTCTGTTGCGCTGCCCAAAGTTTGAATGAGCAACAGTACGCTCTTGTTTTAAAGACGTTGATAAACCCCGGCCAGCGGAACGCCTTCGCGGCGGAGCTCCGCGATCACTTTCCATCCTTCGCTGAGATCAATGTCCATATTGGCACGGCGATAGTAGACGAGCAAATAGTCTCCGTCGCGCAGGGGGCCGCCTTCGTACGGCTCCAAGCGTATGCCGTGGCGTGAAAACAGCGGCTCTTGTTCGAGCATCGCCGGCAATTGAAACTGATGCAACACCGGCGCCACAAACAACCGGCTGCTGTCGGGCAGTTTGTCGAGCGCTTCTTCAATGAGCGGGTGCGTGACCGTATCGCCCCAATAAGTCCGCTCGAATCCCAACCGGTCCGCTCCTCGTAAACCTCCGACGGCCAAATTGTAATAACTCAGCCAGTAGGGCGCGAGAAATAAGATGCCGTAGGCTTGCAGGATCAAAATTCCACACAGCGTGATGCGCGACTTGGTTGCCGACATCCGTTTTTGCAGCCAATCGAACGCCTCTTGCCCGCCGCGTCCCGCAAATAGCGCCCACAGGGGAAAGACGACCAGGAACAAACGAGCGCCGTCATACACCGGCGTACCGGGGAGGCTGAACACGCACAGCGGTAACAAGATGGCCGCCAGCACTAACAACTCCCGCCCGCCGCTGAATATCGATTTTCGCAGCGCGGCGACTCCCCAAACCCCGAGCAGTTGAATGCCCAGCGGGACGGTGACAGCAAACATCACCAGCGGATAATGCCAGGGGGTTGCGCGGTCGGCGAACTGCCGGCCGGCATACCAATTGTGGAGCACGATCCGCTTGGTGGTCTGGCCCAGATATTGCCGCAAGTGATCGACCGGCGCGTCCCACAGATGTGGCCAGCCGGCATAAAACACGGCCAATCCCATAATGCCCCATAGTAGAAGCGGAACGATCGCCCGTTGCCGCCAGCGCAACACGGCCCAGATCGCGACGGGGATGGGAATAAAGATCGCCTGCACCTTGGTCAAAAGCGCCAAGCCGAACAACGCGCCGGTCCAGCAAGCGACACGCTTTGAAGCGGGCGTCTCGGCATCCCAAAAGTGCGCCACGGCCAACACCGTGGCGGCGTAAGTCAAGTTCATGCACGATTCCAACGAGGCAATGTGTGCGTGGCCGAAAACGCGCGGCATGAAGAACAGAGAAACGGCGGCGATCCAACCGGCAGTCCGTCCGTACCAGCGCGTGGCCGCCAGACCGATCAGCACGATCAATAGTGCGAATTCAAATGCAGAAGCGATTCGAGCACGTGCCAAGAGATAAGGGGCGTTTGCATTCGCTGCCGGGGCAAACCAATGCCCGAGCCGCTCGGCAACGCCAATACCCCACCGCGCCAAGGGGGGATGGTCGTTGAGCGACATGCGGGAGACTTCGAGTTGGCTCAACGGATGCACAAAGGCCCATCCGTATCGGCTGGCCGCTTCGGTGAGGAAATATCCCTGCCCGGCGTTGAACGGTTCATCGACGGTCTGCCCCGGCCCGGTTCCGTCAGGGGCCAGGGTCGCCATGACGGCGACCAGTGCCGTCAGGCCGATGGCGGTCGGCCCGAACCAGTCAGCGGCGACGATGCGGCGTAAACCGGGATGCATGGGTGGGTTTCGGCAAAATGAGATGGGCAGAACTTGAGCCGGCGAAGCAATGTGCCGGGACACCGCCGACGATAATTTTGACTGTAGCGACTGGGATGCCGGCACACAATCGGGCCGGCGTCGGACGAGAACCGGCGCTGATATATCATCAGGATTTGCGTGCTATGGCACCTGTTTCAGATACTCTTGCCACAGCAGGCCGCGTTTTGGATAATTGTAAGATGCCTCTCATAACGCACCTTGACTTTTAAGACAGTTTTCATGTCCAAGTTGAGCGAACTGCTGCAGTCGGCGGGACTTCCGACGGCGGCGATGGTCGTGACTTTAGCCGTTTTGGTTTGGATCGTTTTGCAAATCCGTGCATGGTATCGGGAAAGTGACGATCCTGCGGAGTCAACTCACGAAATGCTAACTCAATACAGAGAAATGCATGAGCGAGGTGAGCTATCGGAGGAGGAATTCCGATTGATCAAGAGTCGGCTGGCGAACACGCTCCATCCCAGCGGTCAACCTACCAGCGAATCGCGCTAGCCGATCGCGACCCGCCGGGCGAGGACTAAGGGCCGTCTTAGCAGGAGACTTCGGTCGTAGGGAGCGACCGCAACCTCGAAGGATGACCGCGGCACCGGATTGGCATGCGACCTGCATGTGTACGGTGAGAGTTCGCCAGCAAGCAATGGATGGCTGCAATTGAGGCGCGTCTTGATTGCGAGAGTTGGAAACTCTGTCGACGAACTTGGCTTTGAGAACTGGTAACTACTGAGTCGTTTGAAGGGAAACCGATGCCATCCGGTAATGATGTAACTTCTGGGAGTCGCGGAGCGACCGGTAAAAAAAACGCAAACTGTTCATTCTGCCGCAAGAGCTATCGCGAAGTCGGCCCGCTCGTCGAGGGACCGTCGGACGTGTATATCTGCGGCGAATGCATCGAGTTGTGCCAGTCGATTCTGGAACAGGAACGCCGCCGCCGCGGATCGTCCCCCAGCCTGTTTAGCCAGGTTCCCACGCCCCGCGAAATCGTGCAAAACCTGGAACAATATGTGATCGGGCAGGAGCGCGCCAAGAAAGTATTGGCTGTCGCCGTGCACAATCACTACAAACGGCTGATGATCAGCGCCGACGCTGACAGCGACGTTGAGGTCGAAAAGTCCAACATCTTGCTGATTGGGCCGACCGGTTGCGGAAAGACGTTGCTGGCCCGCACCCTGGCCCGCGCGCTGCAGGTCCCCTTCGCGATCGGCGATGCCACCACGCTCACCGAAGCGGGCTACGTCGGCGAGGACGTCGAGAATCTGCTTTTGAAATTATTACACGCCGCCGACTTCGACATCGAAGCCGCCCAGCGGGGAATCTTGTTTATCGACGAAATCGACAAGATCGGCAAAACGAGCCAGAACGTCTCCATCACCCGCGACGTCTCCGGTGAAGGGGTGCAACAGGCCCTGCTCAAGATGCTGGAAGGGACGGTTGCAAACGTTCCGCCCCAAGGCGGCCGCAAGCACCCCGAACAGCAATACATCCAGATGGATACCACGAACATCCTATTCATCTGCGGCGGGACGTTCGTGGGGTTGGAAGACATCATCGCCAAACGGCTCGGCAATAAGATGATCGGTTTCGGTTCCAGCGGCGGCAGCCGCAACGAGACCGAAAAGGGCAAGCTGCTTAGCCAGGTCTGCGTGGACGATATTTTGGAATTCGGACTGATCCCCGAATTGGTGGGACGTCTGCCGGTGGCGACCGCCTTGACCCCGCTGGACGAAGAGCATCTTGTGCGGATCATGCAGGAGCCGCGCAACTCCCTGGTGCGGCAATACCAAAAGTTCTTCGAAATGGAAAACGCCGAGCTGGAGTTCACCCCCGAGGCTCTCCGCGAAATCGCCCGCATGGCCAAGCAAAAGGACACAGGCGCACGTGGCCTGCGGAGCATCGTGGAAGAAGTCATGTTCGACATCATGTTCGAACTTCCCGAACGGAAGAACAGCGGGAAGTACATCCTCAACGACCGCATGGTCCGCGGCGAAGAACAGATGTTTTCGCAGGACGACTCCGCAGCCGCCTGATCGCCGCTGTCGCGGCGAGCGTAAGCTCGCCGGTTATTCGCCCGCTGCCAAAACTCTCACCTCGCCAATCCGGCCGTGATGCCATACAGCCCGGCGACGATTTTGTCGATCCGGGCTTCTTGTTGCGCACAACGCGCCGGCGGACCGTTCGCTTGGCGGGCGTCGACGAGCTTGGCCAGTTGCCGTTCTCGTCGCTCATCGCGCGGCGGCAAGGGGAATTGGCGAAGTACGTTGAGATTCAGTTCCAGATTCACGCCGCGCCGCTTGGCATGCCGCGCGAACCAATCGGCGGCGACCGCGGAATTCAAGATCCCCGTCAGCGCTTCGAGCGAAAGGCCGCCAGGGGACTTTTCCAGAATCAAGTTCACGGAGAACCCTACATACGTGGGCGCGGCGGCAAAGACAAACCGCGGGACGCGCCCCATCTGCAGGCTCAACACGGCCGGTTCGGTAAAGATCCGTTCCCGACGCGGCCAGTGCAAGTGCCACCAGGCGTTGTGTCCTGCTCTGGTTTCACGCCGCCGCTCCAAGATTCTCCGAAAACGCGACAAGTGCCGGCTAATATTCGGCAATCGCTCCAGCGAGGGGGCGGTGTCGCGGGTCAAATACAGAACTTGATGTGACGCACGGCCGGGGACCGCAAAACGGTCGAGTGCCGACGTTTCGAAATACGGCCGCAACAAACGGCGTTCGTTTGAATTGAGATGCAAACCGCCGACTTCTTCGTGCGTCAATACGAAGACCCCCTCTCCGATTTCATACGCTCCATCAAATGCCGCCGCCAACCGGCGATTGATGCGCGGGGGATTTTCGGCCATCCCTTGGGCCGTGTCGAACTCATCGCCCAATCGCCGGCAATCATCGAAGACGGCGGCATGTCCCGGCGACGGCGACAACGTCAATCGGCCGGCCGTGTCGAGATCCGCCTGCTCGATCTCGTGCACTTCGGCAACGCTGTCGACGTCGCGGTGGGACCTGGGAAATTCCCTATCTGGATTCTCCAATGAGACCACGCGGCACGAGCGGCGACGGATTGATTTGCGCAGGCGGAGGATCATGTGCCGGCCGGCAACGCCGTCGAAGATTTTGCGGTTGCCCAGCAGGAGGACCTCCTCGAGCGTGGTTTCCCGCTGCAGCCGCTCAATCATCTTCACCGCACCCCGCGAGGCGGTCCAATAGCTGTTGACGATAAAGCACAATCGGCCGTCGGGCTTGAGCAGATCGAGTCCACGGTGCAAGAAGTAATACCACAGGTCCATTCGAGGCTGACGCCATTGCCGTCCGAGCGGAGTGTCGGCGATCGTGTCAAATAGCGTTTTGGCGGCTAACTCACGGCGATACGGAGGATTGCCTAAAACGAGATCAAACCCGCCCGCGTCGGCAACATGCGGAAACGCATTCCGCCAGCAAAACCCGTCATCGGCTGCGGACGATGCGGTGAAATCCGCGCCGATTAGTGAATTGCCGACCCGCAGATTGGCCCCGAGCACCCGGTTCGCCTCCGCGGCCAACTCGTCGTTGTGCGGAGCAATCCAAGCCGACAATCGCCGCCGAGCGTCGGCAATGGCCGCACTGTCGACGTCGACACCGAATAGGCGTCTGCGGACAATCTCCAGTCGACCGGCGGCACGAAGGCGACGGCCGGAAGCCAGTTCTTGTGCCGCTCCGATAAGGAACATGCCGTCGCCGCAAGCGGGATCGAGAATGCGTCCCCGCTGCCGCAGCGCGCCTCGCAGACAGCTCTCCGCCATAAAATTCACGATGGGTGAGGGGGTATAGAAACTCCCCCATTCCCGCCGCTGGGCAGCGGTCATCCGTGAAATCGTGGAAATCGTGTCATCCATGCTGTCAGCGAGTCTACCACAATCGGCACACTCTCGGCGATGGATGATGAAAGGCGAACTCGGTCCGTCCCCAGCCACGGATCTTCTCTCGGTTGCTCATGCAGAGTAGATTTCAACAGTCGTTAGAGGTGATCAAGCCGCGGGAGAGACCGTCGCGCTGCTATTCGAGTTTGTTGACCGTTTTTTCTTCGACGGGGATGTTGTGCCGACCGGCGGCGGCAAGGATCTCGTCGATCGCTTTGCCGACCAGCGGTGATTTGCTGATATTGCCCCAATCGACAATCTTGCCGTCCTTTAAAATGAATCGCAGGTACGATTTGTTGCTATTTTTCGAGGCATTGGGGGCCACGTCCGTCACAGAGACGGTTTCGACGTCTTCCCAGCGGAACTCCACGGTACTCGGCAAAAACCAGCGGGACATGACGCGGGTGACCTGCTCGTCGTCATAAGTGATTCGCGCCTGCAGCCACGTCGGCACCACCAAGAAGAATGCCACCACGCCGCCGATCAGCAGAATCCAGCCGACGTGCCGTGTCATAGATTTGGTCGTCAGAAACCAGCCGATCCCGCAGGCCGCGAGACAGGCCACCGCGAAATACAGCGGCATGTTCAGTTCATAGCTCAGCGTGGTCACACCGCCCAGCGTCTTCGTCTCCACCTCGGCAAAGCCGCTCTGGGTGGTCACCAGAGAGAGGAGTGAGAAAACCGGCAGCAGACAAGCAAATGCGAACCCCATCACGGCACCTCTTTCAAGAGCGAAGCTGATGTTCGCTGCGGCGAGCCGCATCCGCAGAAATTGCCGACCAAACGGGTCAATGGTACGCAAAATTAACCGTCATTGCCAGAATTTTCCGGTGCGAGGGCGCAAGACTGTTAGGGGGCACCTTTGCGGCGTTCTGTCGCCGGCTGCTTATGGTCCTGCGTCGTCGTCCGGAAGTCCCCTCTGCTCTGCTCCCAATCGGCCCACTGGGGATCCGCCAGTCCGCTGGCTCCAGCCGATCTCTCCCGATCCGGTTTGCCCAGTTCCCATTGGTTGGGAGAGTCATGCATCAATATCGGATGGCGCGGCCTCTTGTGCCTGACAGCATCCAACTGCGAGGCGGTTGGGTCACCCGTTGGAAGGATAGACTTTCCAAAGGGACTTCGATCATCAGACAGGGCAGTGCACCCTAAGCAATCAACGCATCCACCACGCGCCCGTGCACGTCGGTCAAACGAAAGTCGCGGCCGGCGTAGCGGTACGTGAACTTTTCATGGTCGAAGCCCATCAGCTTCATGATCGTCGCATGCAGGTCGTGGACATGTACTTTGTCTTCGACCGCGCGGAAGCCGAATTCGTCGGTCGCACCGTGCACGTAACCGCCGCGGACGCCGCCGCCCGCCATCCACATCGTGAAGCCCCAATGGTTGTGGTCGCGGCCGTTGATCTTGCCGGCATTGGAGCCTTTCTTGGGCAATTCGACCACCGGCGTGCGGCCGAATTCGCCGCCCCAGAGGACGAGCGTCTCTTCCAACAGACCCCGCTGCTTGAGGTCTTTGAGCAGCGCGCCGATCGCCTGATCGCATTGTCCTGCCAGGCGGCGGTGGTTGACTTCGATGTCGTCGTGGTTGTCCCAAGGCTGGCCTGCGCCGTGCCAAACCTGCACGAACCGCACCCCCCGCTCCACCAAACGCCGGGCGATCAAAATCTGCCGCGCCTGCACCCCCGGACCGTACATGTCGAGAATGTGTTTCGGCTCGCTGCTCACGTCGAACACGTCGGCCGCTTCGATCTGCATGCGAAACGCCAATTCATAGGCCTGAATCCGCGCTTCGAGTTTAGGGTCGTGGCCTCGCTCGTTTAAGTGTTTGTCGTTCAATTGCTGCAGCAGGTCGAGTTGTTTGCGCTGCTGCGATTTTCCAAGCCGCTTGTTCTCGACGTTGGCGATCAGCTTGTTGATCTCTTCGTGTTTAGTGTCGATGTAGGTCCCTTGATAGATGCCCGGCAAAAATCCGGCTTGCCAGTTTTGTGATTCCTGAATCGGATATCCGCCGGGGCACATCACGATAAACGCCGGCAGGTTCTGGTTGTCGGTCCCCATGCCGTAGGTCAGCCAGGAGCCCATGCTCGGCCGAATCTGTCGGGCCTCGCCGCAATTCATGAGCAACAGCGACGGCTCGTGGTTGGGCACGTCCGCATGCATGGAGCGAATCACGGCGATGTCGTCGATCGATTCCGCGGTGTGTTGGAACAGTTCGCTGACCGGAATGCCGCTTTCACCGTATTGCTGAAACTTGAACGGCGACTTGAAAGCGGCGCCCGTGGGCCGCTCGGTTCGCAGATTCTCGATCGGCAAATCCTTGCCGTGGTACTCATCGAGTTTCGGTTTGGGATCGAAGCTATCGACGTGGCTCGGCCCGCCGTTCATAAACAGGTGAATGACGTGCTTGGCCTTGGCCGGAAACTGCGGGCTTTTGGGGGACAGCGGATTTTCCGTTGCCGCCTGCAGCGTACTGCGCACCGAGCCGGTTTCGGCCAGCAATTGGGAGAACATCAAGCCCCCCATCCCCATACCGCAACGGCGGAGCATGTCGCGGCGGTCGACGACGGGATCAGGATTGTGTGCTTGATCGTTGGTCATGTTCAATCCACAAACTGGAATTCGTTGCTGAGCAATAGAATCTGTGCGAATTGCGCCCAGGGACCCAGCGGGCTGGGAGCCGGGCCGCTGAATTGTGCCTCGGAGTCAAACCTGGCGGCGCGGTCACTATCGGCCGCATGAAACGTAATACTCACCGGCCACTCGAAGGAATCGTGGCTGAGCGTCTCCCACAAATCGGTTACGAACTCGACCGTCTCGCCGGCCTTGACGGGAACGTCCTTCACCGAAGTTGCCTCGTCCCCGTGGTGTACGTGCCACGCCTCCCCCTGTTGCACGCCGGCCACCAAGATGCGGCCGCGTACGCCGTCTCCTTCTTCGGCGGGATGTTTCAATTTCCCGCGAATCGAAATGCGTCCGTCCGCCGGAGCGGTCCACCGCCGCACGGTCACGTGCTGAAAATCGCCCCCCGGGTGCCCCCCCTTGGGATTGAGCGACGTCCAACTCAATTTCTCATCGGGAAGTTTCTCGCCCCCCTGCCAGGCGCCGCCGGTGAAATGCGGCAGCGGCGTGAAGGACTTTAGTTGTCCCGTTTCCGGATCGAGGTCGCCGTAACCGTAACTCCAGGGACTTGGTTCCGGGGTCTCCTTATTATCTGCGGCGCCGGAGACATATTGTATGGCCAAATCGACCTCAGCAACGCTCGGCTGCCGCGCGAGGATCCGTTGAAAGATACGCCGCACCCGCTCTTGCGGGTCGGGATGATCCACAGCTTCGACCAACTTCGTCGCCTGTTCCAAAATGAACGGGCTGTTCATCAGAAACAGCGCCTGCTGCGGGACGTCGGTTTCGTAGCGCTTCGGGGCATGCGTGTCCGGTCCGGCGAAATCGAACGCCCGGAACAGCCCGGGCAGGTTTTGACGATCGATGAACGCATAGACAGTCCGCCGCGTCGGAAACGGCCGTTCCGTGATCTGCACCGATTGGCCGCCAACGGTCGAGTCGAGTTGTCCGGAGACCGCCAGCACGGCGTCGCGTAAGCCTTCAAAATCGCGGCGGCGGCGGTTCATGTGCGTCAGCAATTCGTTGTCCGGATCGCGCGTCAAGAGCTCCGCGCCGACCTCGCTCCGCTGTCGGTAAACCTGCGAACGGACGATCCGCCGGATCAATTGTTTCGTCGACCAGCCATTGTCGATCAGCGACCCGGCCAGATAGTCGAGCAACTCCGGATGCGTCGGCGGATCGGCGCGGACACCGAAGTCGCTCGGCGTGCGGACCAGCCCGTGACCGATCAGGTGTGCCCAGACGCGATTGGCCCAGACGCGAGCCGTCAGCGGGTTATCCGCCGAAGCGATTTCCTGCGCCATCTCCAACCGCCCGCTGCCCTTTTGAAACGGTTGCCGCTCGTCACGAAGGACGACCTGTAAAAACTGCCGCGGGACCTGCGGGCCGTTGTTGCCCGGTTTTCCTCGCAGAAATATCACCGGCTCAGCCGGCTTGTCTTTATCGACCAATCGCAGCGTCGACGGTTCGTTCTTCGGCTCATCGCAACTGTTGAACACGCCATACAGCGAATAATAATCTGCTGCCGGAATCGGGTCGAACTTATGATCGTGGCACCGGGCACAGGTCACGGTCAGCCCCATCAACCCCCGCGTGACGACGTCGATGCGGTCGTCGATGATGTCGTGCCGGTTGTTCAGGAATCGCCGCCCCAACGTGAGAAACCCCATCGCGTGCAAATCCGCAGGATCATCTGAGACCAGGTCGGCCGCGATCTGTTTGATGACGAATTGGTCATACGGCAGGTCTTGGTTGAACGCCCCAATCACCCATTCGCGATATCGCCAAGCATCGGGATAGTTGCGGTCTTCCTGAAAGACGTAACCTTTGGTGTCCGCATAGCGGGAGACGTCCAGCCAATGCCGCGCCCAGCGCTCGCCGAAGTGCGGCGAGGCGAGATACTCATCGACCAATTCGTCATACGCCGTCGGCGATTCATTCGTGACGAACTGTTGAATTTCGTCGTACTCGGCCGGCAATCCCAACAGGTCATACTTCAACCGGCTAAGCAGCGTCGCCTTCTCCGCCACCGGCGAGGGCGCGAGATTGTTTGCCGCAAGTTTGGCGACAATGAAACGGTCGATGTCGGTGAGGCTCCATTGATCATCGCCCGTCTCCGGAACGGCTGGCCGTTCAATCGGACAATACGCCCAGTGATCGCGCCAGTCGGCGTGGTCGGCATGCGTTTCGTCCGCCGGCGCCGCTGAGGCGGGCCACGGTGCGCCCATTTCGATCCAAACCTTCAGATCGGCCAACACGTCGTCGGGCAACTTGCCTTCGGGCGGCATCTGCGTATCGTCCGGGTCGTGCTGCAACACCTCCCACATCCGGCTCTCTTCCAGCTTGCCCGGCGTGAGAACCGAGCCGCCGTCGCCGCCGTTGACGAGAAACTCCCGACTGTCGACCCGCAGCCCGAATTGCTGTTTCTTGCCCGAGTGACATTCGTAACAGGATTGTACCAGCACCGGCCGAATCTTCGTTTCGAAGAACTTTTCCTGTTCGGCTGCGATCTGCGGCTGCGGATCCGCCGCACAAACCGCGAGCGGCACGCAGAGACAGATCAACACGGCAAAAAGTGTGAATCTCATCGTTGGTATCAGGCGGGAGGGATTCGGAGGGATTTTTTGGGGGGGGGGGGGGGGGGGGGCCGGGGGGGGGGCCCCGCCTCCCACGCGATTATAAGGCCGGGATCGGGTGTTGTGTGGTGGTTTTTCGCCGGGCCGGCCGATTTACTTTGCGTTGCT
>CALFYU010000466.1 GCA_937952455.1 uncultured Planctomycetaceae bacterium | reverse complement strand
CACACTTGTGTTGAGTTGGATCGTTGTTGTTTGAGGTGACCGTTCTTTGTCGACTGAAAAAGCCGAAGCGATTGTGATCCGTTTGGCGGATTTCAGTGAAAGCAGCCGTGTCGTCACCTGCTTTTCGCGCGAGTTCGGCAAACTCTCGGCGGTCGCCAAAGGGGCCAAACGTCCCAAGAGCGCCTTCGAGGCTGGTCTTGACCTGTTGAGCGTTTGCAATATAGTGTTCATCCGCAAATCGTCCGGCGGCTTGGACATCTTGACGGAAGCCCAACTCAAAAGACGATTTAAGACAATCGGACACGACATCACCGGCCTGTATGCCGGCTATTACGTGGCGGAACTGCTCGACGGATTGAAGGAAGACCACGATCCGGATCCTCAGTTGTACGACGATGCGATCGCTGTCTTAGAATTGCTCTCCACATCGAGCGACGTCGCCGCCACAATCATACGTTTTGAGTTAAGCGTGCTGCGCGAAATCGGCCAATTGCCCGCTTGGGACATCTGCGTGCGGTGCGGACGGCCGGTGGACAGCGCAGCCTGGTACGGAATGAAATCGAGCCTGGGCGGCGTGGTTTGCCGCCCCTGTTTGGCACATGAAGAATACTATCACCGACTGACTGCCGGGGCGGTAGCCGTGTTACGGCGACTTTCGGAGGAATCCAATTCACCGCAGCCGCGCGTCAGCATCAGTCGGCAACAGATCGCAGAAATTCGCAACGTTCTGGACAGCGCCATTCGGCAAGCCTTGGGCCGACGTCCCAAAACTTTGAAGTTTTTGAAGTTCAACTGACCTCTCGATCGATCTCATAGACCGCCGCAAGATTTCGGCAAACTCTCGTCTCTCCCCGCGACCCAGACCTGTTCTCCCCATCTCACTTCTTCGATTTATCACTTCACAACAATGTCGCCCGCCGGCGTTGTCCGTAGATCTCGTCGCGGCGGATTGGACGTCCGCGGCGACAGGGTTACGTGCACCGCGGGAATTGCGCGAATTTAGAACAGGCATTGTCGCCGCCGTGATCGTCATGCTCTCAAACCATAAGCACAAAATTCGATGGCCGCGCACGTTGCTAACGGCCGGGTTAGCCGGCCTGGCGCTGCTGCCTTATCTCGTGGGATGCTCTGCCGTCGAGTCGGGACGCGACAAGTTCTCAGCTATGTTCGGCTCAAGCAAAGAACCGGCCAAGAACCGCTTATTGGCGGACCGGTTGCGCGGCCCGATGGAAGGACAAGACGAATTCGACGCCGCCCAAAAATTGTTTGACGCCGAGAAATTCGCCGAAGCGGAAAAGGCGTTCAAAAAGGTTACGAAGAAATACGAAGATCGCCCGATCGAGGAGCACGCCCTATACATGCTGGCCGAAAGCCAGTTCAAGCAGGGTCGGTATCCCAAGGCCCAAGATTCCTATAACCGACTGCTGAGCAAACACGAAGGTTCGCGGTACATGAACCAGGCGACCTATCGATTGTTTGCCATCGCACGGGAATGGCTCGACTCGCCTGCTCCGGTGCAAAAAGAGGAAATCGTGCAGGCCTCCGGAGGAGAGGACCCGTCAGCGGGAGTCGTCAAAATCGATCGACAGAAACGACCGTTTCCGCTGATCCCGAATTTCACTGACGAACAACGCCCGGTTTTTGATACGGACGGGCGGGCGCTGGAGGCGCTGAAATCGATCTGGTTAAATCACCCGACCGGCGCGCTGGCGGACGACGCAGTGATGCTCTCCGGGGTGTACCATTATCGCACCGGAAACTATCTGGACGCGGGACATTTCTTCCAGATGCTCCGCGACCACTATCCCGACAGCCCCCACGCGGCCAACGCCCATCAATTCGGGGCGCATGTCGAGCAATTGGTCTATCAAGGACCCGCCTACGACGGACAGGGATTGGATCGCGCCGCGGAACTGACAAAAAGCACCTTGAGCCTGTTTCCTGAAGACGTCGACCAACAGCGGCTGCAAAAGTCGCTGGCTTATATCAAACACGAACAGGCCCGCAAGGCGTGGGAACGTGTCCAATATCGGTTGGGCAAGGGGCAGCGTAAGGCGGCCGAAATCAACTGCATGACGCTGCTGCAGGAGTTCCCCGATTCGGAATTCGCCAAGCTGGCGACGGAGACGATGGAAAGACTCCGCGCCGAACGTGCGGGCGACGACCCCGAAATGGAACAGTTCCAACCTGATCTGCCGAAATACGAAGAATCGTATGACGACGACACTGGCGAATATTACATCGGGGATCTCGAATCGGGCGAGA
Source organism: uncultured Planctomycetaceae bacterium (assembly GCA_937952455.1). Classification (GTDB taxonomy): domain Bacteria; phylum Planctomycetota; class Planctomycetia; order Planctomycetales; family Planctomycetaceae; genus Symmachiella. The sequence continues at coordinate 10,704 of CALFYU010000466.1, read as the reverse complement.
CCGTAGAAACCGAAGAGACGCAAGACATTGACGCCCCAATCGACTTCTCGGACGTTCCGAACCTCTTTGATGACGTGCCGGCGGAGCAACCGTAATTCTGCCCGGCCTGATTGCCCCGCTTATGCCAAAATCACTCTCAAACGTCGCTCGGCTTAAGACCGTTGTCGCCGGCCTACTGTGCCTCACAGCGGGAACGCTCAGCGGCTGCGGCTATGCCGTCGGTCCCCCGTTTGACGGTGAAGTCAAAACCGTCTACGTCGAAACCTTCGACACGGATTTGTATCGTCGCAATTTGGGAGTGCAATTGACCGAGGCAATCAACCAGCAAATCCAAACGCAGTCACCGATTCGGTTGGCCAGTTGCAACGATGCCGACACGAAGTTGTCCGGGCGGATTGTCAGCTCGCAGAAGTTCTCATTGGGACAAAGCGGATTCGACGAACCGCGGCAACTGGAAGTCGACCTGCGGATTCGCGTGACCTGGGTCGATCAGCGGACGGGGGCATTGCTTAGGGAACAAGAGGTCGAACTTTCACCTGACGTCGTGCATCTGCTGTCCGACGGCGACTTCGCCCCCGAAGTCGGCCAATCGCTGGCGACCGCATACCAGGTGGCACTGGGCAACATGGCCCGCGACATCGTACAGATGATGGAAACGCCCTGGTAGCGGCGGGTTGAGTAGGCAGTAGGCAGAAACGAGTGACCAGTGGTCAGAGAATTTGCCACGCGATGGCCGTTAGTCACTCAAATGCCAGCCTTTCGGCCTATTGCACGCCGGTTCACCGGCGTTTCCGCGCAGCGATATTAGGCCCGCCGTTTACGGTGGGTTTTGCGCGATTGGAATTCCACTAGAATACCAACCCCCGTTCACGGGGGTTCTCGACGCAACGGCTTCAGCCATCGCCTTCTACGTCCCTCACAGCGAGAAGCCTCGTAAACGAGGCTCAACTCAGCCAAACATTTTGCTCACTTCACCCGCCGTAAACGGCGGGGCTAATACCCGCTTTCAGCGGGGCAAGTCCCGTAAACGGGACTCATTCGGCGTCGCGCTACTTGAGGGGTGCGTTGAATTGCACCGAGGGAGCGACTTGAAATCGAGACGCAAACGAGTGATCGGCGGACCCCCAACTCCCACGCCGGCCAACACTACAGTCTACGGCCTAAAGTCTACAGCCTTGCTCCTCAAGCCTCAAGCCTACCAATCAGCGAATCTTGACCACCATCAGCGTCCGGTCGTCGGGCAGCATGTCGCCATCGCAGTGGGCCTCGGCGCGGTTCCAGATGCGTTGCAGAATCTCGGCAGCGTCCCCTTCGCGGCACTCGTGGACGGCGGCGATGATTCCTTTGGACCGGAACAGTTCGCGGGAGCGGTTCATCGCTTCGCTGATGCCGTCGGTATAGAACACGAGCACGTCCCCTGACTGGAGTTCGATCACCGATTCGGCGTATTCGGTGTCACCCAACACGCCCAGCAATAAGCCGTGCGACTCCAACGTTGTGACCTCGTCACCGCGGATGAAGATCGGATTGCAGTGGCCGGCGTTGGAATAAGTGAGCGTCCGCGTTTCGGCATCCAGCACGCCATATAACAGGCTCATGAAGTGTTGCGAGTGGGTCAGTGTGTGCAGTGCCGCATTGACGCGGTGCAGGACGCCCGCGACGTCGGGATGGTCTTCTAAGAGTTGCGCTCGCAGCGCTCCGCGGACTGTCGCTTTGACCATGGCGGCCGGGATGCTATTTCCCGACGCGTCCCCCACAGCGATGCCGACACGGGTGTCGGACAAGGGGATTGATTCGCACAGATCTCCTCCCAACTCGTGTGCGCTGACGCAAAAGGCGGCGATTTCGCAAAGCGGATTGTCGACGGCGTGGTTGACGAACTCCTCCGGCTGGTTTTCTGAAGCGACTTGCAGTTCGCGGGAGAGGCGGTGTTGCACTTCGCTTTCCCGCAATAGCACCATGCGTTCCAACACAGTCGCCGTTTGGATGGCGATTGATTGCAGCACGTGGATCTGTCGGTCGATGAATTCCCGCTGCCGCCGGTCGTAGACCCACATCGTTCCCAGGGGGACGTTTTCAGCCATTACGGGCACACACAATGCCGATTGCGCATCGGTGGGCAGCAGCCGCGCGGCGTGCGAATCTTGGCGCTGCACGACGATGGGCCCCTCGATGAGCGCCTGAAAATCAGGCTGGCCGGCGCGGAGCTCACGCGTCGTCAGCGGGATCGTCTCCGTCCCTTGGCGAAAAACGGCCCGCAAACGGAGCGAATGCGTGTTGGGATTGAGCAGAAAAAAGGCGGCGCCCCACGACTCGGTCAATTGCGCCGCCGCGGTCAACAGATCGGACATCGTCCGCGGCAGATCGGTTCCTTCGCGTACGGCGCACTTCAAACCGACCAACGTGGAAATGTCGCGCGACGAGGCGTCGATTTGATGGGCGGCGGAGACCAATTCGGAAATCAAGTTCGCAAATGTCTGCCCCAGGGCCATCGCCGATTCCAACGCCGAAGGAGGTTCGCTGTATTGCGGCACGTCGAGGTGCAGGAATCCGGCCACGGCGGATTCGTCGTGAATTTCGGCAAACCAGCAGCAGCAGGCATCGGTGTTGAGATGTTCCTGGACCGCCTCCGCGGTTTCATCGGTGGCGGGCGTAAAGCGCAGGACCCAACCGGTTGCCTCAGAGAACTGGCGGCAGATCAAAAGCACCAGTCTGCGATAGTCTGTCGCCAGTGCGGTCATAGTGGGGTGTGCCGTGGGGCGGATGTCGATGTTCTCTGAGCAGGCGGGGATCGGCGCCCGCGGGCGGGTGCTGTTTTCTTAGCATCGGCCAATCCGGCCAAGGCGAATGAGAGCGCCCGCCCGAGCATCGGTTACACCGCTGATAACGATCAGTGATGGCGCAACCCGGGCTGCTCCTTGGAATTCCGGCGGGCCGCTTGCGTTCATCAACCGCCCGCTTCGTTACCGCCGTCGGGAGCGTCAAATCTCGCAACAACGGCACAGCCGCACGAATCGCTCCAAACGTTGACCGACGTGCGGCACATGTCCAACACCCGATCAACGGCGATGATCACGCCCTGGGCTTCGACCGGCAAATCAACGGCCTGCAAAATGATGGCCATCATCACCAGTCCCGCGTGCGGAATCCCGGCGGCGCCGACGCTGGCCATCAACGCCGTGATGGCCACGATAATTTGCGTCTGCAACGACATGTCAAATCCAGGCGTGGCCTGCGCAATGAACAACACGGCGACCGCCTCATAGAGCGCCGTGCCGTCCATATTGATCGTTGCTCCCAACGGCAGCACGAATGAACTGACGCGGTTGGAAACCCCAGCGCGGCTCTCGACGCTGGTCAATGTCAGCGGCAGTGTGCCGTTCGAGGAGGCCGTCGAAAAAGCAGTCATCAGAGCGGGGCTCATCGCCCGGGCAAACGCCCACGGCGAACGCCGGGCGACGAACTTGACGATCAGCGGCAACACGACCGCCGCATGCACCAGCAAGGCCAGGAACACGGTCAGCATGTATTTGGCCAGCGTCAGGAAGATGTCGATTCCCTGCGAGGCCGTGGCATAGATCATGAACGCGCAGACGCCGATCGGCGCCAGCGAGATCACGAACATCGTCATGCCCATCATCACTTCGAATGCAGACGCAAACAGCTCCCGCAGACTGTTTCCCTTTTCGCCCGCCTTGATGATGAACACACCCAATAGAATGCTGAAAGTGATGATCGACAGGAAATTGGCCGAGGCGAGCGACTCGATCGGATTGTCCGGAATCATGTTGTGGATCAACCCGCCGAACACGCCGGTCAGTGACTGGTCCGCCCCCCCGACGACCGCCTGATCGTTCCCCGGCAATTGCTCTCCCACCCCCGGTTGGATCAGATTGACCATGATGATCCCGGTGGTGATCGCCAGTACGCTGGTCGTGAAATAATAGAGCAGCGTCTTGCCGAATAGCTTTCCCAGCCGCGCCGTGTCGCCCAACCCGGCGACGCCGGTGACCAGCGAGGTGACGATCAACGGGATGGTGATCATCTTCAGCAGCCGCAAGAACAAGTCGCCGACCGCCTTGGCCCACCCGGCGACCGTCAACGACGGCGTGCCGCCGATCTCATCGTAGACGTCGACAACCCAGTCGGGCGCCTTTTTCTCAAGCTCGCCGACGCTTTTCGCCGTGAACGTCGTCGACTCCTCACGGCCCGCCTCGCGCCGGCCGTAGACCACGTTGATCTTGTCGAGATTTTCCGAAATATCAATCCGCCGCTCGGTGACGTCGATGCTGACCGCTTCAGGATCAGCGTCCCAGGCCGCCTTGATTCCCGCGGCGATGTGCGGATACGTATTTTGAAAATCCGCCAGCCCGTCCAACTCCTCGCGAAACAGATCGTGAGTAACGAGCTTGCCTTCCGGCCCGAGTTCACGCAGCGAAAACGTGATCACATCCAGATTCGGCCGAATGCGAATCACCGCATCCGGCAGGTCTCGACCAGAAGTGCCGGAACTGAAACCGAAATTGAACACCAACCCAAAACAGGCGCCCACGATCAACGCAATGAGGATCTGAATGTGCAGCGCCGGCAATTTCATAGGGGACGGATCTGTCGAATAGGAATCTTGGATGGTTGACCCACTGTTCGCGCGTGCTGCTGCCGGCTTGTCCAGCAGTGTTCTCCCACGACAACGTTCGCACTGGCGGACAAGCCGCCAGTGGCACCCAGCTGAATTGGACTACATGCATGAATCAGCTTATCGCCGGGCGAGCGGATGCTTCAGCGGCACCCAGGCACCGTTCTCGGCGCTGCTGGCGACGCATTGTTGGATGAAGTACATCCCTTCGACACCGTCCGCGACATTGGGATAAATCGTATCGGTCTTCTCAAACGAATTGCCCAGCGCCCGATCGGCCATCGCGTCATAGGCGAAACGATAGACGTTGGCGAAGGCTTCAAAAAAGGCTTCCGGGTGTCCCGCCGGCAAACGGCAGGCGGCGGCGCCCATCTCGTTCGTATGCGGCGCATTGGGATCGCGGGTGTAGAGCGCGTGTGGATGGCCATTGCGGCGGAAGACCATCTGGTTCGGTTCTTCCTGCCGCCATTGCAAAGCCCCCTTGGTGCCGTCGATCTCAATAAACAAGTCGTTCTCGCGGCCGTGAGAAATCTGGCTGGCGGTGACGGTGCCGATGCCGCCGTTCTCAAAGCGAATCACCGCGTGACCGTAGTCGTCCAATTGTCGGCCGGGAGCAAAGATCTTCAGATGGCAGGAGACCTCTTCCGGTAGCAGTCCCGTCATGTAGCGGGCCAGATTGTAGGCATGCGTGCCGATGTCGCCGAACGAACCAGCCGCGCCCGACTTGGCGGGGTCGGTCCGCCAAGCGGCCTGCTTTTGATCGTCCTGCTCCAGTCGCGAACGGAGCCAACCTTGGATGTAGTTCGAGCGGATCGCTTGAATCTCGCCCAATTCGCCGCTGAGGATCATTTCCCGCGCTTGTCGCACGAGCGGATAGCCGGTGTAGTTGTGCGTCAGCGCAAAGACCGCCCCCGATTTTTCTACCAGCTTCGCCAGGTCTTCGGCTTGCTTGAGGTCGAAGGTCATCGGCTTGTCGCAGACGACGTTGAACCCCGCTTCCAAAGCCGCCTTGGCAATCGGGTAGTGCGTGTGATTCGGAGTCGCCACGGAGACAAAATCGATCCGTTTGTCTTCCGGAAGCGCCGATTCGCCCTTGATCAATTCTTCGACCGAGCCGTACGCGCGGTCCGGCTTGATGTCATAATCGGGTGCCGAGGCCTTGGCCCGCTCCGGATCTGACGAGAGCGCCCCGGCGACCAGTTCCGCGCGATTGTCTAAGACCGCCGCCGTGGCGTGAACGCGGCCGATAAATGCCCCGGCGCCGCCGCCAACCAGCGCCATCCGCAATTTGCGATTGAGTTCCCCGTTGGTGGCCATGCTGTCGTCCTCCTCAAGAAATTGTTCCCATTGTTGAATAACAGTGCAGGCATGTGTGACCGGAGCGGGCCGGCCCGATGTTATGAACACACGTCGAACTGTTTCTGGCACGCCGAAATCCGACCGCTAGCGGTCGGTTTGAGATTTGCCAATCGCCTATTTCTAAAAAAACTGCTGAAAGTTGTGAATTATTCCCGCAAAAGGCGTTACCCATCGGGACAACGGCACGACCGCTGAACCAGGAGCGGTTGCGCCGCGGCGCCGCCCGGCCGGTTGCAACAATTCCACCGGCCGGGCAAACGGCGCCAAACCGGGGAATATTGCGATAACGAAATATTCGTCATCTCCGGGAAAACTGCAGTTGTACCAAATCTCAAAACACAATGCTCGCCCGCGGGCTGATTTGCACCTAGCACGGAAAAATTGAGTTCGATACACTACAGTTGATTGCAAGACTCGGCTGTGCTCGCCTGAGAAAACAAGTTCCCGTATTTTGGAAAAGGGGCGCCCCTATGCAAAATCGTATGATCACCCAACGCACAACATGGATGGGCGTGGGCTTGATGGCCGGTTTGGCGATTGCCTACCTGTGGCCGCATGAACCGGCACAAGCGATCACCAACAGCCGTGCCGAAAAATTCGAAATGTTTACCTGCCCCGCCGCCACCATCGGCAACGAAGGCGTATTCGTCTTTGATCACGTGACGGGACAAGTGCGAGGCGCGGTGCTCGATCCCCAGACGGCGGGCTTCACGGCGTTCTATTACCGCAACCTCGCCCAGGACTTCAACCTCGCCGAGCTGGGCGGCAAACCACAATGGACCATCGCCGCCGGTTTCGCCCAATTGCAGAACAAACCGGGCGTGCGGGTGCAGACCGCTCCCGGCGTCATCTACGTCGCCGAACTGACCACCGGCATGGTGCATTGCTACGCCTTTTCATGGGAACGGACGACGCGTCAGGCCGCGCTGCAGGAATTGACCTTCGTTGCCAAATTCCCATTCCGCCAAGCGGATGTCCAGTAGCGGTTCGTCGCGCACTGCGTGACCTGCAGAGTTACTCACGGGTGGCCCAGCCAGCAATGGCTGGGTCGCGTAGCGGCAAAACGCTGCGCCATGCCCCCCTTTGTGCTTCGTCACGCACAGCATGACTTGCAAGGTCATTGCGCTGCGGGTAGGCGTCGGCAGACGACAGCCCGCGCCTTGCCGGCCACGCGGGCGAAAATCAATACGGCCGGCCGCGAGCCGGTCAGCGGCAGTTTCTTGCGAACCGCCTCGGCTTGAACGGGAATATGCCGGCACTTGATTTCGACCTGTCCGAAGTCCTGTTGCCGAAAGTAGCGGCGAATTTCCTTGTCGTTGTTCGGCAAATCGGCCAGCACCTCGAAGCCGCGAACCCAGGGAGATTGAACCGGCCGGTCTCCCGTTAGGTATTCATCCGCGTCATCCAGCCGCGCAAGCCCAAGTTCACACGCCGCCAAGTCGATCAACCCGGCTCGGACGACCGCCGGATCAGGATCGAAAAGGAATTCCCTCAGCGGGGATTGCTCGGCGAAGACCTCCAGGTCGTTGCCGGTTAGAGTCGCGCCGTCCGGGAGGACCGTTGCCCGCCAGGACTTGGGACCGGCCGCTTCCCCGCACCACACGGTTGCCTCTTTGCATTCGCCGTGCAGGCTGACCAATTCGATTTCGCAGTCTGGAAACTTGCCGCCGAAGTTCGAAGCGGGACTGAGCTTGATCGCACCACCCGAGGCGCGTTGGGTCAACTCCTGCAGGAATTCCAACCCGGGACGGTAGTCTTCGAGCCGGACCGACCGCGCTGGGCCAGTTGCGCGGCGGTCGGGGTCGATATGCACCCAATGCGGCGACAGCGGGAATTGCTCCACGTCGCCGCAGATCAACTGGACCCGCTTCCCGACGGCCGCCGCTTCGGCATTCCACGCGGCGCGGAGGCAGGTCGCCGGATGACGATCGACGGCAACCACGTCACAGCCGGCGGCGGCCAATGCCAGCGCATCGGCGCCGATGCCGCAGCAGAGGTCGAGGACCGTTCCGGAAAACCGGCGGGCTTTATGAGCCGCTACGACTTCCGACGTCGCCTGTTCCAGCCCCTGACGGTCAAACCACATGCGGTCCGCGGCGGAGAATTTGGATGTCGCCTTATCGCGAAGCTCGACAAGAGTTAATGCCGCCCGCACCAACTCCGCCGGATAATCGCGCCGCATTTTTCGTTGCACTTGCAGCGACTCTCCACCGGCAGCGGTAGCCGCGTCGAGCAGTTCCGGACGGTCGCGCAGCTGATGCAACAGGTCCCATTGTCGCCAGTCATCCGCCGCCGGATGTCGCCCGCTCATTGCATCGATGCCCAATCGGTCAAGGGGGTCGATTCCCCCTCCTCGCCATCGGCGATACAAATCCGGGATGTAAACGGGCCGGCCTCGGGCCGAATCGCCAAAAACTGGCTCAAGGTGCCTTTGCTATTGGCGATCGATACCGGAATGCGGTGGATCGTCCCGTCTCCCTGGCGAATCTCCCAGACATACTCCTTCTGCGGATCGGGGGTGTACGTCCGAAACCGATAATCGACCGAAAAACCGATCTGTGTCCCATCGGGAAGCGTCTGCGGCAGGGCAACTCCCGCTTTCAGTTGTCCCGGCCATTCGGTCTCCTCCGCCGGGCGCTTCGGCTTGGCCGTGCCGGGCAGCCTGTCCACGCCGCAACCGAGCGTCACGATCAAAGCAGCACACCCGATCAGGCTTGTTAAGACGCGCGTGTTCATGAGCCCCTCCGGAATTTTCGACAGGAATGACTCTCAGTATAACGAATTGCAATCGCCGATTCACTCAGCTAGATTAGAGTTCGCTTGATTATCGAGACGCGGGACCTTGTAACTCAGACAATCACACCGACGGAGAATTAGCAACACGACATGCACATCGCTGACGGAATTCTCAGCCCCGAAGTCTGTGCCGGCATGGCGGTTGCCTCCGCCGGAGCCGTGGGGTATAGCCTGCACCAGTTGAAACAAACCGAGACCACTCGAACGGTCCCGCTGACCGGCATGATGGGGGCGTTGGTATTTGCCGGTCAGATGGTCAACTTTCCGCTCGTCGTTGCCCCGGTCTCGGGGCACCTGTTGGGAGGGGTGCTGGCGTCGGTGATTCTCGGTCCCTGGGCCGGCTGTTTGGTCGTCACGCTGGTGTTGATCGTGCAATGGGCACTCTTCGCCGATGGGGGCATGATCGCCTTGGGGGCCAACATCTTTAACATGGGCGTCGTCGGCGCCATGGGGGGTTATGCTGTCTACGCCGGTCTGCGGCGCTGGATGCCGGGACCGCGAGGTACGATTGCGGCAGCCGTGATCGCCGCCTGGATCAGCGTATTAGCCGCCTCGACGACCTTCTGCCTGGAATTCGCCCTCTCCGGGTATCGCGAATACAGCCGTCCGATTGTCTTGGCACGCATGATGACCTTTCAGTGCGGCATCGGCGTGCGCGAGGCCCTGATTATCGGTGTTGTGTTTAGCGTGGTACTCAGCCAGCGTCCCGATTTGGTCTACGGCCAACCGAGTCTCGACGTGAGGGAGACAGCGCAGCCACCCCGCTGGACGGCATCTCCCCTGCGGACGGCGGTCATCGGGCTGGTCGTGGCATTAGCGGTGGCGGGCTTCCTGGCACCGTTTGCGTCGAGTTACTCCGATGGGCTGGAAGCCGTCGCCGAAAAGATGGGCTTCGACACGCAGGCCGTTGCCGATCCGCAGGTGTTGGTGCTCGACGACTATGAGGTTCCGCTGGGCGAGAGCGATTCCTGGCTGGTCAGCAAACTTTCGGTCTCGATTGCCGGGATCGGCGGCACGCTGGCCGTGTTTGCGGTGGCCCTGCTTTTGGGGCGCGGTCTGAAGCCAGGCCCGCCGCGGGCCGAGGCCGGCCATGCCACGTGATTTCCTCGATCCCTACAGCCGTGGAAACACCATCTGCCACCGGCTACCGGATCGCCTGAAGATTCTGCTGGTGCTCGCCATAATCGTCACCGCGCTATTGGTGCCGCCGGAACATTGGCCAGTTCATGGCTGCATGGCGGCGGCCATCTTTCTGGCCATGAGCGTGGCCGGAATTCCGCTGCGCTATTTGCTCGTGCGGCTGATGTTTTTTTTGCCGATGATCCTGGGGCTGGCGATCGCCGTGCCGGCTTCCACCGGGTTTTCGAAAGGGTGGGACGTTGCAGCCACCGTGCTGATGCGGGGGACGTTATCGTTTATGGGTGTGTTGTGGCTGGTGAACGTGACGCCGTTTGACCGGTTGTTGGTCGCCTTACGCAAATTGGGTTTGCCGCAAACGCTCGCGGCGATTTTGTCGTTCATGTATCGTTATATTTTCGTCGTGTTTGACGAGTTGGAACGCATGCGCGAGGCCCGCCGCGCGCGGACGTTTGCCCCGCGGGGAACGTGGGCCGCCTGGAAATCGAACGCCCAATTGATCGGCATGCTGCTCATCCGCTCGATGGACCGCGCCGAACGGGTACACGGTGCGATGTGCGCACGGGGTTTCGACGGCGAGATTCGTACGCTGACGGTTCGTTAAAAAATCAGAGAGATCTCGCGATTCGGGTAACACTGCTGGCTTATCCAACAGGGTTACTTCAACGCCGCTGCCGCCCCCTACCGCCAGACCAGCGCCCTTCCCGATCTCTGCTCGCGCGTCTGCCCGCAAGACATCCTGTGCGAAGGCGCTTGCGTCGTCGGCAAACACGGCA
>CALFYU010000465.1 GCA_937952455.1 uncultured Planctomycetaceae bacterium | reverse complement strand
CATGGCTTGGTCCGCGTGCTCGCTGATGAACAGGACGTGCCCGTCGCTCAACAAGAAGAAACATCCACCCTCGTGCGTGCTGGCAAAGGCATTCACAGAGGCGCCATTGACGGCAAACGATGACGGCGGGTACGCCAACCGCATCGAGCAGGACGCGGAGCGCGTATCCGGGGCGATCCCGACCCAATAGGCTCCGTATTTCTCGAACAATGCGCCGGAGGCACGTGTCGGGTCATCATCGACATCGATACGGTACTTTTCGCCGCCGGCAAACACATTGCTCGTGCCGTCCGTGATGTGCTTGATACGCACGGGGCCCTGTGTGCACCCGTTCACAAAGACCGCTCTGGCAGCATCGGCCGTACCTGTCAAAGGATCGGGGCCGACTCCGTCCCAGTCGGTCCCGGCAACGGCTGCATAATTGGACTTTCCATGGTTGCCCGGCGTCATCGGCGGACGCGGCCAACGCGACGGGTTCAATGCCGGATCGGGGGCCGAGGGACAAACATACGCGGGAATAATCGTATCTTGAAGCGCCGCATTCCCGGCCGCGGCTTGCGCTCCGGTGGCCTCGGAACAGACGACAACTTTATGTGCCGGATCCAATTGTTCGTAAAGATTCCCCAAGTCGATGTAGGGCATGATGTACACGGCCCAACCCCAGCCCGGGTTCGCGATATGGGATGCCGACAGATTGCTGCAACCGGCCGCCGATTCATTCGGGGGATCGCCCAAGTATACTGGCGGGAAGCAGAGATGCACGTCGTGGTAGTTGTGCAGGGCGAGCCCGATTTGCTTCAGATTGTTCCGGCATTGCGTGCGTCGAGCCGCCTCACGCGCTTGTTGTACCGCGGGCAGCAACAGTGCGATCAGAATGGCAATGATGGCGATGACCACCAGCAGCTCGATCAGCGTGAAACCTCTCCTCAGTCGTGTCGTGGTTCCCATGGGCGTCTCTCCGTGTGAATGGATGCGTGAATGTGATGTTGGGCACGATGTCTTGATGGCAGAGGGCGGCGACAAAGAGAAGACAAGGCCGCAGAGTTGGATCTGCCCAACGACAATAGAAACGACGTCCATCGTTATAAACCAGTGGAAGTGAAATTGCCGATTATTTTTTAAATTATCGTAAATTTTTTTGAAATCGTATGGAAATAACGATTCGCGGCAGGTAGCTTGGCCTGTGCGAGTCTTTTCAGGCTGTCTCTGAGGTCCAGCCGTCCGGCAGCGGGCCAAATTGGCCTCTGTCGCCACGCTTTGATTTCTAAGTTGCACGTCGTTTTCCGGAGTTTCACCCGGAGTCAACTTTGAATTTCGGCCGACGACTGCCGCGGTGCCAGTTGGCGGTCTTTGCTAAAGACTGTGAATGGCGTGCCGTTTGTTGTCTGAAATGGTCACGTATCAGTTCGCAAAGCGCTCGCCATTTTTCGTTCTGCTTTTCCGGCCAGAAGAATCGCAAATCCATCTCCCGTTATCGAGGATTACCGATGAATCAGCTTTCCATGGTCTCGTTGCTCCTGTTTGCCCATCTACTCGCCCTGCCCGCCTGGGCCGCGGATAAGAAACCGGGCGGGCCGGTTCACACGCCGTATCCCACACGAACCGAACCGCGCGACGGCGAGGTCTTCGTGCCGGCCGGCAGCGTGCCCGGTCCGGGTATGTCGCAGATTGGCAATACGCCCGACTTCGACTCGGTGATCATGGGACGGGTGATGGGAACCGGCGATGTGTTTGGAAACGGTCCCTTCGACCTGTTTATGTATCCGAACCGACTCTTTCCCTTTAAAGGCTTCGATAAAGCGGGCACGCCGTCTTACGGAAAGCCATTGAAACTATCCGGCAAGGAAGTCAACGGCACGGTCCTCACCGGTCCGGGTGACGAGATTTATGGCGTCTTTCCCAGCGGCCGGAAGGTGCAGGTTTGGGAATTCGACCGCGACAAAAAAGAGTTCGAGCAGGTTGCCGAATCGAGCGAGTTGAAAGCCCCCTCGATCGGCGGCGGCATGGCTGCCTACCTTGGTCCGGATGGCAAACTCAACGTTTACTACTCCGTTTCCGACGGCGCGGGATACCGCCTGCCGGGAGTGCATCATCACTCGCCGCAGTACATTCCGTATGACGGCGCCGGATTTTGGCGCGGGGAAATTCCCCGGCGGATGATGCACCACATTCGCTTCGACTCTCTCGATCTGAAAGAGGCAGAAGTCGCCCATCGAACAGGTGAGGGGCCGGGCGAGTTTCTGTTCAGCGTGGGGGGAATGGACATCCTGAATCTGGGCGACGACCGTGCGCCGGGAGTGGTCACGACCGAAAAACTCGCCGTGATGCAGTTCTACCCCATCGATCCATCCACCGGGCATCTCAGCCCTCGCCAATATGTGAACAACGAGGACCATGTCGCCCTGCGGCATTTGGCGATCAACCCCGCAGTCAAGGCGATTCCCGATCCCGTGACGGGCCTGTCGAATCTGATTGTGACCGACACGGGGCTGACCTGGTTCTATCCCTTCACCGGGAAATTCTCCGACAACGGCTCGCCGATCTACGGTAAACCGCGGCCCGTGATGGCTGAGGGGCAGCGGCTGGCGCTCGGGCAATTGCCGGTGATCAGTCCCGGCGACATGGACGGAGACGGACTGGTCGATTTGATGGCGGGCAACGATTCCGGGACGTTGCTTTTCGTGAAGAATATCGGATCCAAGGACCGCGCGAAGTTCGATAATCCCGTCCCGGTGCTCGCCGGCGGACGTCCGATCGACATCAAGCCGGGTTATCGCGGATCGATTCAAGGCCCCGGCGAGGCGATGTGGGGTTACACCTGTCCGACGGTCTATGACTGGAACGGCGATGGGCGATTGGATGTGATTCTCAATAGTTCAATGGCCGACATCACGCTGCTGCTGCAGGAGGAATCCAAGCCCGGCAGCCCGCCGGTGTTCTCCGAGCCGAAGACGATGTATGCCGACGGGATTCAGTTGCACCTGGCGTGGCGGAGCCAACCGGCGATTACAGATTGGGGCGGCGGCGACCGCATCTGCATGATCGCGCTGGATGAGCAAAACTTGCTGCGGCAATTCTGGCGGGTGGACGATCAAAACTTCGATCGCGGCGAGTTGTTGAAGTTCGAGAACGGCGATCCCATTCCGGCCAACGTCGACGAAGCAGCGGGGCAGACCGGGCGGGCGAAGCTCGTGGCGCACGATTGGGATCAGGACGGCGACGTGGATCTGCTGGTCGGCACGTCGCGGGGATTGTCGTTCCCGGCATCGCCGTCGTTCTATCTTCCCAGCGGGTATGACGACTACCGGGCGGCGTCGATCTTGTTCTTGGAGAACGTGGGGGACAACGAGCATCCGAAGTTCAAATACATCCAACAATTCGCCTATGACGGCGAGCGGATCGCCCTGGGGATTCATTCCTGCTCACCCGTTCCGTTCGACGTCGGGCGGGGCAAGATTGATTTGCTCACCGGCGAAGAACAGGGCTCGATCCGCTACTTCCCCCGCGAAGACTTAACGATCATCGGTCCGGTGAAGTCGAATCTCGGGAAAGAGTAGCCCGCGGATTATGTGAAATAGGCTCTCGATGACGGCCCCCGCGAGTTGACGAGGGACCGAAATCGTCTCTCCCCTCTCCCTCTGGGAGAGGGGCCGGGGGTGAGGGCTGGCCGACGGAAACTCGCTGCCAACGTCGAACACGGCATCGGTGCAACTAATATAGACGGGATGTCAGACGTTGTGCGCCCCTCACCCCAACCTTCCCCCGGCGCCATAGGGAGACTTGGTGATCGCGCGGGACAAAATGCCGTGGCCCCTTGTATTTGGCGGCGAAAAGGGTGCTAATGGAAATTGGCCTCAACGTTTGAGCGACCGCAGGCGTATGCAAGGTGACGAGCGTTCGCAGTAAATCAGTGAGACATCCACGCACGCGAGAAGCTGGTATCGATCTTCGGAGAGCGACCCATGCAACACCAACACTCGGGCGTAAATCGCCGTTCATTTCTCTCAACGGCCGCCGCCGCTGCGGCGATGACGCTGCTTCCGCCATTGGCCGGTGCGGCGGATGAGAAGAAGAAATGGCGGGTGGGAGTCATTGGGCATACCGGCCGCGGGAATTACGGCCACGGCCTGGACACTGTTTGGCTGGAACTTCCGGATACCGAAATCGTCGGCCTGGCCGATGTGAACGACAAAGGCCGCGCCGCCTGCAACCGCAAGATCGGCATGGTGCCCGACTTCGCGGATTACCGCGACATGCTCAAGCAGACGCGGCCGGAGATTGTGGCTGTCGGTCCCCGCTATGTCGATGAGCACCACGACATGATCCTGGCCGCCATCGATGCGGGGGCACAGGGCATCTATTGCGAGAAGCCGTTTTGCCGCACGCCGCAGGAGGCGGACGACATAGTTGCCGCTTGCAAGAAGTCGGGAACGCGTCTGGGACTGGCGCATCGCAACCGCTATCATCCGGCCCTGCCGGTGGCGACCGCAGCGGTGGAAGAGGGGGCGATTGGAAAGCTGCTCGAAATCCGCTGTCGCGGCAAGGAAGACCATCGCGGCGGAGCACAGGACCTGTGGGTGCTGGGGACGCCCTTGCGGGATTTGGTACATCACTTCCCGGGGTTGCCGACCGCCTGCAGCGCGACGCTATTCGCCGGCAATAAGCCGGTCGCACCCGAAGACGTTGTCCTGGAAGGGAACGAAGGGCTAGGGGCCTTGGCCGGCGATCGCCTGTTCGCCCGTTGGGACACCGAGAGCGGCATTCCGGTCTATTTCGATTCCATCCGCGATCACGGCGTCAAAGAGGCGAACTTCGGAGTACAGTTGATCGGCACCGAGGGGCTGATCGATTTCCGCATCGACATCGAGCCGCTGGCGCACTATGTGCCGGGCAATCCGTTTCTGCCCACAAAAAAGGCCCGCCCGTGGGTTCCGATCAGCAGCGCTGGCATCGGCAAACCGGAGCCGATCACCGACATCAAGAAACTGGTAGCCCATCACATCCTCGCCACCCGCGACCTGCTGGCAGCCGTCCAGGAAGACCGCCCGCCGCTCTCGAGCGAAAAGGATGGCAGCGCGATCGTAGAAATGATCCACGCCACCTTCGCCTCGCATGTTAAAAACGGCGAACGCGTAAACCTGCCGCTGGCGGAACGCACGAATCCCTTGGCGGATTGGAAGCAAGCGGAGAAGAGTGGCTAGTGGCCGGTGGTCAGTGGCCAGAGAGATTGCTGGCCCGGCCGGACGGCGTTGGTGTGCCGTCCCTAGGGTCTAATGTCTACAGCCTATAGCCTTCGTCCTCATGCCGGTTCACTGGCGTTTTCCGCGCAGCGATGTTCCGGCCGCCGTTTACGGCGGGTGATTTTTTTTTTTATTCATCATAGCCCCCGCAACATCTTCGCCGGTTTCTCCTCATAAATCTTTTGCCCTTTTGGAGCCTCCAAACAGGCGTTGTTTAGCGCCACGGCGGTCGGGCAATAGGTGATGTAGCCGTTGGTGTATCCGGCGACGAAGGTGTGTTCGTGCGGGGACACATTTTTCAGGTTCAACCCAATTTGGACCGTCAACTCGCCGGGGAATGTCGTCAACACAAAATCCCCCACCCGCAGGCCGGCTAGTTCGACGTCGATCGTGCGATTGCCGGCGGCGAAGCCGTTGGCGTGGTGCTTGCGTAACAACCGCAGGTTCGTATTCAGCCGCGTCAGTTCTTCCATCGTGTGGATGTTGCGGATGTATTGCTTGATGTTCTGCCGGTTTTCGGCGTCGAGCTTGCTCAAGTCGCTCCGGCCGCGTGCCTGTTCCTGCAGGTAGCCGTGCGAGTAATACGAGGGGAACTCGCTGGAGAGGTTGTACTTGACGACCAACGGCAGAAACGTCTTGAGATTCAGGCTCGTTCCTCCCAGCGAGCTAGCGAGGCGTTGCTGTTCGGCTTCCATGTCGAAAATCCGCGTCGCCAGATCGGAGCGGGGCAGTGAGATCTCGGTGCTGGCGATTTTCAGCCGCTCGTCGGATTTGGTATCGATCGCCCGGACCGCTTTGAGCGTGCTCAGGCCGAGCATGTTGCCCAGCGTCTCGGCGTGGCGGGGATGGTCGACGTCTTTGTAATACACGGGATTGATGTCGCCGCCGCAGCCCTGCACGAACAGCGCGACCGTTCCCTCGTCGTGGTTGTCTTCAAGGACGTTCGAGGAAAAGCCGGTCATGTCGGCCGTATTGGCGCCGCCGGGAACGCCTTGAATGGGATGGCAGGCGTAGTTGTAGACGACGGCCAATGTCCTTCCGTCGGCGCGATCGACGCGCAGCACGCCGATTTCCGGATCGATCGGCCCGACTTGGGCAACCTCTTCATCCGGCGGCAGCGAATAGGCGTGCCGTACGTCGATTTGCGTGCCGTCTTTCATGATCAACCGGCGGTTCTCCGAAACGCGGTCCTCAAAGCCGTGTCCCACGCCGACTTTGACCGGTTCGAGATGCTCGGCCGCCTGTTTGACTGCTTGAAACGTGCGCTCGCCGACGTCTTCGCAGATCCGGCTATGACAATGGCTGGCGTTGATCAGCACGTGCGTCGGCGGAATGCCGAGTTCTGCTTCAATCCGCCCCCGCACCTTGTCCAAGTAGTCATTGCCGATCGAGCCGATCTCACCGATCGCCACCACGTCGAGCGTCACGATGGCGACCGCCGTGTCGTCATTTTTTAGCACGAGTGCACGGACATAGGACCGGTCATTGATCAGCCCCTCGGGATGCGTGATGTCGACTTTGCCCACCCCCGCCCGCAGCGGCGCCGCCACGGCGGGACTTGAGGCGGCAGCGACTACCAAAAGTCCAAGCAACAGTGCCAACCACTGCGCGTAAAATCGCGGGGTGTCACTGGCGGCTCGTCCGCCAGTGTGTTTGCCGTTCACGTGTCCTGCACTGGCGGACAAGCCGCCAGTGGCACCCGACCGAGGTCGGTATGTCATTGAAGTCGTCATCAATCAGCCTCGCGTTCACAAGTTGGTCGTCGAATCGGGATGCTGCCACGGGCCTGCGGCACCGCGTTCTAAGTCCAGCTACATAAAACGATTCTAAGCCCGCGAGGCGCCCGGCCGCCAGCCTACTCGACGCAGGGCGTTCGAGCTTCTGGTTGTTTTGCGCAATTCTTCCGGCACGTTATTCGCAGGTCTCCCATGAGTTGTGCGCGGGTCTCGCGACCACACACGGCCGCGACCGAAAGAGTTTCAGATTTGGCTTAAGGTCTAGGGCTGGGCGTATGCCTGCAATCGAAAGCTCAATGCATGTCCGCTCCCCCGTCTCGACTTTGCTGCCGTCCGCGATATAGCCACCACTATCGGTCTTCTCTATGATGTGCTTATGGATGCAAACGCCGTCGATCCCGAACGTTCGCCCTCGCAGATGCGCAAGCTGTGGGGTGTTACGAAATGGCTGCTCTTTGCTGCGCTGATTGCGGCAGTCGCGTACCGCGGGTGGGGGTTGTGGCACGATGTGGAGTCCAGCGATGTGTCGCTGCATTACGGTTGGCTCACCGCCGCGATCGCACTCTATATCGTTGGGTGGGTGCCTGCCTGTTTGTATTGGAAGTGGCTGTTGTCCGCGGTCGGTGATCATATTTCCCCTTTTCAAATCGTCCGGGCCTATTATTGCGGGCACTTAGGAAAGTACATTCCCGGCAAGGCGGGCGTGATTCTGATTCGAGCGGGGATGGTTGCCGGGGCCGGCGGTTCTTTCGTGCGGGGCGGGCTGACCGCCGGCTATGAGTCGCTGACGACCGTCGCCACCGGGGCGGCCTTAGCGGCGATGCTCTCACCCTGGATTCTTCCGGACTTGATCGAACGTTCGGGCTGGGAGTGGCTGGCAGCGGTGCCCGGCTATCCGTATTCGGTTCCCGTTCTGGTCATCGTCGTCTGTTTGGCGGCGCTGCCGTTGACGGCCAATCTCTTCGCCCGGCTGGCTCGCAAAGCAGGTGGAGTGCAAGTCATCGCCGCCGAGTCACTGCCAATCACTGATTCGCCAACGGCAAAGGGTATCTCGACGCGGCTGCTGTTGGCCGGATCGTTGACGGTCGTCGTCGGGTGGTGCGTGCATGGGTTGGCGCTGGGGTGTATTATTCGCGGCAGCGGCGCGACAAACGTGGATTGGACCGATTGGCCGTTGTGGACGGCGACGATTGCGGCGGCAATTTCGGGAGGATTCGTAGCGGTATTTGCACCGGCCGGCTTGGGAATCCGGGAGTTGATCCTGGTGGAAACGCTCAAACATCACGTCAGTCCTCAACAGGCCGTGGCTGTGGCCGTTTTGTTGCGGCTGGTTTCCCTGACCGGAGAATTGACGGCGGCTGCCGGTTTGTGGCCGTTTGGCGTGAAGAAAAAGGGAGCAGCGGCGTAATGCTTTCGATGGTGATCCCGGTATTGAACGAATCAGAGAGTCTGCGGCAACTGCACGCGGAGATTACCGGCGTCGCCGATCAAGAGCAACTCGAAATCGAATTGGTATTCGTCGACGACGGATCAACCGACGATTCTTGGCGGGTGATCGAGGAATTGGCCGAGGGGGATCCCCGCGTGCGTGCCATACGTTTCCGGCGAAACTTCGGCAAAGCGGCCGCATTGTCCGCCGGTCTGGATGCGGCCGGCGGCGATATCATCATGTCGCTCGACGCCGACCTGCAGGACGACCCGGCGGAGATCCCCCGCTTTCTGGCAAAGTTGGCCGAGGGCTACGACGTGGTCAATGGTTGGAAACAGCGGCGTTTGGACCCCTGGCACAAAGTTTATCCCAGCAAAGTCTTTAACTACATGGTCAGCAAACTCACCGGCCTGGATTTGCACGATCACAACTGCGGGGTGAAATGTTTCCGCAGCGAAGTCGCCGATGAAATTGAGTTGTACGGCGAATTGCACCGCTTCGTTCCGGTCTTGGCCCACGCGCAAGGCTTCCGCGTAACAGAGTTGTCCGTCAATCACCGCCCGCGTCAATTCGGCCATTCCAAGTACGGTGTGCGGCGGTTCCTGCGTGGGTTTTTGGATCTATTGACGGTGAAGTTCCTCACCGGATTTGGACAACGGCCGCAGCACATGTTGGGGGCGACGGGCCTTTTGTTTTTCGGGATCGGCGGTTTGGGGATCGGATATTTGACGGTGTTGTGGATTCTGACCAATCTGCTTCACTTCGACTTCGGTCCCATCGGGGGGCGGCCGCTGTTGGCCTATTCCATCGCCTTTGTGCTGTTGGGAGGCCAGTTGATGTCGTTGGGCTTCTTGGCGGAACTGGTCGTGGCCAACAGTCCCCGCTCG
>CALFYU010000464.1 GCA_937952455.1 uncultured Planctomycetaceae bacterium | reverse complement strand
GTACCCCTCCCCCGCCCAGAAGTCTCCCGGAGGACGAATCTCATGCCGCGTCCAGTCGGGCGCCTCGTACCAGTAGTCACCCGCAACGACGTCGTTCGCACCGTCATTGTTGAAGTCGCCGACGGCAACCCCTTCCGATCGGAACCGCGGATCAAGTTGCACCCGGGTGAACGAGATTTCTCCCGCGGCTGCGACGAGCGTGAGGCTCAAGACGAATCCGACAATCGATATGGCGTTTTTCGACATCGTTGTGCTCGGTGAGTCGGGGCGCAGTACGACCTTGCCGGTTGAATAGACGGAGGAAACGAAAGCTTGACTCCCGCCGCACAGAGAATCAAGCCCTCTGACGGCAGGCGAGAATTCCGAGGCAACTCCGTGCAAGGTCACTCCCGCAGAATCGCGTGTTTTTCACGAACGCCCCCTTTCACGGGGGCGCCGCCGAAAACCTGTCAATTCAATTTCCGGGTTGTCGGCGGCTCCGGTTCACCGTTGTCGGTGGTTCGCCAGATGCCACACCGAATCAGACCCGGAAACACGCACACCGCCGCAACAAACCCAATGAGACCCACGCCAAACGCAAACGCACCGGCAATCATGGCAGGCATCTGTTCAAGCCCGCACAGTTGGTATTCGGCATAAATCGTTTGTTCTTTGTCTATCAATGCCGCGGCGCCGGAATCAACACGGATTGTGGCCATGTAGTCACCGTTCGGAAACGGAGCAAAACCGGCGAGCATGATCTTCCCGTCCCAGAATTGCACGGACTTGTCGTTGATCATCACGGATTCGATTACATTTCCGTCCGAATCCTTGATGACCACGTTGCCGGACAAGTCGGCAAACACTTCTTCGGTGTTCTGCGTTGATTCGTTCTCGAGATTACAATCGAGGTACAATGCTTCGCCGTGGGAAATGTTGCATGTCTGGTAAAACGGGATAGTCGCTTCGCCCGGCTTGGAGAGGTCGATCGCGGTTTCCATCGGACGAGCGACAAGCCATTGATGGAACTCGCGGTTCATGCGGACAGCATCGCGGGCGCATAAGATCGAAATGCCAATGGCGATCATCGCGATGAGCAGGCCGACAATCCTACCGGTTGCGATCTGTCTCATCGGAAATCACGCGAAGATTCGAAACGCAGAACGTTAGCGGTAACCGGGCTGCCGCAGAGGACTGTGCACTCAAATCCCGAGTTCTCGGGGGCTTCGGTTCACCGCTTGGTTATTCCACGTTTCAAGCGGAGGTGTCCCACGACATGAACCCGAATTCCTTGTCGGAGCACCACACGAATTCTTTCACATTCCAATCGTCGCGAAAGGACCAGACCGATTCAACACCTCGAAGCTCAGGATCAAAATTTGAGACTGGCGTAATGCCAAGGCAACTGGCGACCTCTATGCGTAATTCGTCAACTGTGCGTGAGGTCTTCTTCGATTTTGCGATGTATTTATCAGCATTCGCACCTGAATCCCATCCTTCCCAGAGTGTTCGGATCGCAGCAGCATAGAATTCGTCAGGATTCAAGTATGCGTGTCGGTCGGCAAAAACGAAGTCAATTCGGGACTCGTTTCGCCTGTTGTCAGCGTGTACGCGTTGCATGTAATCCACCGCAGATGCTGTAGCGCTCAACTGGGATAATTTGGTTATGCGAAGCTCGTGCCTATCCCCTCGAGGTGGCAACTGTGCGGCCTAAGTCGCAAGCACAAGATCACGGCAAGTTGAATCGTGGCTGTTAGTGGCTCCATTTTTACGCGATTCCCCGCACGACAGGACGCCCCACCTAGACTGATCGGGGCGAGCGGCCGGAACTTGACGAACGGAAACGAGTGAAGCACCGACGTTCGAGCGTCAGCAAACGGGGGTTTCACGGCGCTCACACTTGTTTAAGGCCTGGCGAATCCAACTCCGCTGCGCAGATTCGCGAACGTATCCGGTTCCAGTTCCTCACCACTACTTGGAAACGATCCCCGCAGCCTCAGACATGTACCCCTCCATCTCTTCCCAGGCCGCATCCG
>CALFYU010000463.1 GCA_937952455.1 uncultured Planctomycetaceae bacterium | reverse complement strand
TGGCCGCTCTTGCCGCCCTTCCGGAGGATTCTCGCAAGCTTCAACAACAAATGCTTACGGCCATCGGCGAGGGCTTGGCCCGTTCTAAATCATCCATCGGCCAACTGCTCGCCGGTGACAAGAAGCACAAGGTTCCCGACGACGTCAAGCAAAAGGTGACTGCGCTGTTCGACGCCGCCGGCAAAACGGCAACGGATGAAGACGCCGTAGAGAATGATCGCACTTCGGCGATCGGTATCTTGGCGTATGCTGATTTTGCAATTGCGGCTGAAATCCTCACCGAACTCATCACGCCGCAAACTCCCACAACAGTGCAAATCGCCGCCGTGAATGCCCTGTCAGTGCAAAGTGACGACAAGGTTGCCGACGTACTGCTCGAAGGTTGGCGGGGCTACGTCCCCGCCGTCCGTGCTGCCGCGGTAGAAGCCCTGATTCGCAGCGATGCCCGTACCAAGCGATTACTGCACGCTGTTTCCGACGGAGAGGTCACCTCGGCCGAGTTGGCCCGCGACAAGAAGCAACTGCTGCTCAACCACCGCGACGACGAGAGCCGCGCTGCGGCGAAGAAGCTGTTCGGCGGCGAGGTGTCGAGCGATCGCGGAAAAATCGTTGCCGAATATCAAGCCGCACTCGAATTGGACGGAGATGCGGCGCGTGGGAAGAAGGTTTTCGAAAAAACCTGCGCCGTCTGCCACAAAGCGGGTGACGTCGGCGTGCAGGTCGGTCCCGACTTGGCATCGACGCAGAACAAAACGCCGCAAGACCTGCTAGTGAACATCCTGGACCCCAACCGCGAGGCGCTGCCGCAATACACGACCTACAGCGTCCAGACGACCGGCGGCAAAACCCTCTCCGGCATCGTCGCCGGTGAAAGCGCCAACAGCATCACGCTCCGCCGCGCTGAGGGCAAACAGGACGTCGTATTGCGGGCCGAAATCGACATCCTGGCGTCCAACGGAGTTTCATTGATGCCCGAAGGTTTGGAAAAAGACCTGCCTCTACAGGCCATGGCCGATTTGCTGGCCTTCGTACGTACGATTCAGCCGGACAAATCCGAGTAGCGGCGAGGGATATTTTCCGCCGTTAATTGCCGCCGCACCGCGCTTAGATTATTGTCAGCAATGCGAAACCGCTCCACGTAATACTGCGCTCGCGGATTCCTGCAAACACGACTTCAAAAACGTACACTCGGGAGAAGATGATCATGATGAAATCCATGGGTATCGCCGCTGTTGCGGTATTGTGCGCGACGTTATTTATTCCCTCGCATTCCGGCGCGGCCGACGAGGCAGACGAAAGAGGCTGGATCAGCCTGTTCAACGGCAAGGACTTCACCGGCTGGCGAATCAGCGAAAACGGCGACTGGAAAGTCGAGGACGGTGTAATCGTTGGCGGTGGCAAACGCTCCCATGTCTTTAGCGACAAGAAATTCAAGGACTTTGAATTCAAGGCGGAATGCCAACTCGAACCGGGCAGCAACTCCGGGATCTATTTTCACAGCGACTACGTAGAAACCTGGCCAGTTGTCGGACTGGAAGTGCAACTTAACAACACCCACGGCGATCCCCGCAAAACCGGCAGTTTGTGGGGCGTGACGCACACCTTCGAATCAGCCGCCAAGGACAACGAATGGTTTGAACTGCACGTCAAAGTCGTCGGCAAACATGTGCAGACATTCGTCAATGGCAAGATGATCATCGACTACATCCAGCCCAACGGCGTGACCGATGACCGCCGTGTCCGCGAAGAGGGGGGCAGTTTCGCTCTGCAGGCCCACGACCCCAAAAGCGTTATGAAATTCCGCAACATTCGTGTCAAGCCGCTCAAGAGTAAAGAGTAACTCACCGGCGACGCGACAACATTTGACGATTTCCACAGCCCTCGGACGCACGTTCCGAGGGCTGTCTGCATCTCACCGGCATGAAACTCGGCTACAACACCAACGGACTCGGCTGCCACCGTCCTGACGACGCCCTGCGGTTGCTGGCGGCGACCGGATATCGATCGGTCGCGCTGACCGTCGACCACAATTGGCTCGATCCCTATGCCGACAGTTTTCCCGAGCAGTTGCTGCACATTGGGGAACTGCTGGCGGAGTTGCAATTCGGTTGTGTGATTGAAACCGGGGCGCGGTTTCTGTTGGATCCCCGCGTTAAGCATGAGCCGACGCTCATCAGCCCCGGCGTAGAAGGCCGCGCGCGCCGTGTCGATTTTCTCTGCCGCTGCATCGACATCGCCGCGTCGCTCGACGCCGATGCCGTTTCGTTCTGGGCGGGCGTGCTTCACGAGGATATTTCCTATGCCGCCGCGCGACAGCGACTCGTTGAGGGTTGCCGCGAGGTTGCCGACTATGCCGATACGCGCAGCGTCCGCCTCGCCTTTGAACCCGAACCGGGAATGCTGATCGAAACCTTCGACCAATTTGCCGAATTGGCCGAAAAGGTGAACGCCCCGCATTTCGGGCTGACCGTCGACATCGGCCACGTGCAGTGCGTCGAACCGCGGCCAATCGCCGATTATCTGCGGCAGTGGTCCGCACAAATCTACAACATCCACATCGAAGACATGTGCCGCGGCGTCCACGAACACCTGCGGTTTGGCGAGGGAGAAATCGACTTCCCGCCGGTGCTCCGCGCGCTGTACGAGTTTGGATATTCCGGCGGACTGCACGTCGAACTCAGCCGACACAGCCACATGGCCCCGCAGGTCGTCGGGGAGTCGTACGAATTCCTCAACGGGCTGTTGGCGACGATCGACGAGTCTCGTGCCGATTGAGGTGCATTCGCGAAGAGACGGCGATGCGGCAAAGGTTCGAGGAACGATCTTGAAACCGGCGGGGTTTTCTGCCAAAACCAGATGGAGTTGGCAAAACAGTCTTCCCAACCAGAATTGAAGCATCGCACGATGTCGCAATCCCATTTGTGTACGATCGCCGAGCCCGGCGTGGCGTGGCTGACGCTAAATCGCCCGGACAAACGCAATGCCCTCACCCGCGGTCTGCTGACCGATCTGCTGATTGCAGTCCGCAAATTGTCGGCAAATCAAGACGTACGGGTGATCGTCCTCAAGGCTGCCGGCCCGGTGTTTTGCGCCGGTATGGACCTCGCCGAAATGCAGGAGGTTGCCGAGAGTCCCGATGCGGAGGCGTTCTGGCAACAAGATGCGCAAGTTTTCTGCGACCTGCTGGCGGCCATCGTCACTGCGCCCAAGCCGGTCGTCGCTGTCCTGCAAGGTCCCGTGTTGGCCGGCGGCGTCGGGTTGGTATTGGCCTGTGATCTTGTTCTCGCCGCTGAGGAGGCCTATTTGTCGCTACCCGAGCCGCGGCGGGGAATTGTCGCCTCGATCGTCACGCCGCTGTTGACCTATCGCACGGCCGCCGGCGGCGCGTCGTCGCTGTTGCTGTCGGGCGAACGGGTCGCTGCCGCACAGGCCTACGGCTGGGGCCTCTGTCATGATATCATTCCGGACGACCGATTGAACGAGCGGACAGAAGAATTGATCGCCAACGTGCTAAACGGTTCCCCGCAGGCACTCGCGGAGACGGAGCGCCGATTGCTACGCTCTGCCGGCGGCGACATCGTCGCCGCACTCGAAGCGGCCGTCGACGCCTCCGCCGAAGCGAGAAAAACTGACGATGCCCGCGAAGGACTTGCCGCCTTTCTTGAAAAACGTCCGCCAAGTTGGCAGCCGGAAGAGACGTGACAGTTAAGCGATCGATTTGTGCCGCACCATCGTCGCCTCCTCCTCAATCGCGACCTCGAAATCGCCCGACATCCCCATCGACAATTCCGTAAGGCCCAACTCTTCGCGCAACTTCGCCAATCCGGAAAACGTTGAACGCGCATCATTGGGATCGGACGACTCGGGCGCCATGGTCATCAGCCCCGCAACCTCCACGTGCCGGCATGCCTTGACCTCCTGCCAGGACGACCGCCACCCATCCGGCGAAAATCCTGCCTTCGTCGCCTCTCCGCTGATATTCACCTGCAGCAGCACCCGCGGCGTGAGATTCAGTTCCTCCGCCACGCGATCGACCGCCCGTAGCAGCTTCAACGAATCGATCGAATGGATCAGCGACGTGGCGGGAAGCACCTTGCGAATCTTGTTCCGCTGCAACCGGCCAATCAGATGCCAGCGTATGTCATCGTCCAGTTGTGGCCGACGTTCTACCAGTTGCTGGGGCCGAGATTCCCCCAAATCGGCCACCCCCAACGCAACCAGCGTCTGCACCCACTCCCACTCGGCATACTTGACCACCGCAATCAACGTCACCGATTCAGGATCGCGCCCCACGCGCTCGCACGCAGCGGCAATTTTCGCCTGCAGGGCCTCGTAGTTCTGCCGGATGATATCTGACACGCTGCTCATCGGTAACGCTTCAAAGCTTCACAGCCTTCGAGATTTTTTGCGGTCGCCTAGTTGCTCGCTTGCGCAAAAGTCGTTTGGGGAAATGTACCGTGAACGATCAATTCCAAAGATCCGTGGCGGAAATCATAGGGGCGGCTCGATCGACAGGCAGCGCTGTGCACGACGGCAATCCGTCGGTTTGGGCATTTAAAAATCCGTGTTTTATCCGTGTTTCATCTGTGGCTAATCTCAGAACGCCAATTTAATTGAGATTCGACTGCGCGGGAGCGGCAAAGACCTCAATGACTACGCAAAATCCGCCAGCCGCACCGGCATTCGCTGCGCGCCCCAATCGCCCGGTTCCGTCTCGAATCGCCCCGCACACGCCGTGCCACAGTACCGGCAGCGGCCGGTATGCGCCAAATTCCAATCGACGAGTTCATACCAGTCCCGGCCGATCAAACGCCGCTGACAGTGATGGCAATACGTGCTACCGCCGTCCGTGTCATGCACGTTTCCCGTGTAAGCATATCGCACGCCGTTGCGGATTGCGATCTTCCGCGCCCGGGTGAGCGTCTCCGGCGGAGTCCGCGGCCGGTCTTGCATTTTCCAATCGGGATGAAACGCTGTGAAATGCACCGGGACGTCCGGTCCCAACTCCTCAACGATCCAACGGGTCATCGCCTCCAATTCTTCGTCGCTATCGTTGGCACCGGGAATCAGGAGATTCGTAATCTCAAACCACACGTCGGTTTCGTGCTTAAGGTACTTAAGCGTCTCCAACACCGGGTCAAGGTGTGCCGCACAGATCGATTGATAGAACTCGTCCGTAAACGCCTTCAAATCGACGTTGGCCGCGTCCATATGGCGGAAGAATTCTTCCCGCGGTTCGGCGCAGATCTCTCCGGCCGTCACGGCGACCGTGTTGATCCCCGCCGCGCCGCAGGCGGCGGCGACGTCGATCGCGTATTCCAGAAAAATCACCGGATCGTTGTAGGTAAACGCCACGCTGCGGCAGCCGAGTTGCCGTGCGGCCCGGGCGATGGTGTCCGGCTGGGCCGCATCGGCGAGCGTGTCAATCTCGCGGGATTTGCTGATATCCCAGTTCTGACAAAACTTAAACCCCAGATTGAACCCGGCCGTTCCGAACGACAGCACGGAGGTGCCCGGCAGAAAATGATTGAGCGGCTTTTTCTCGATCGGATCGATGCAATATCCGCTGCTGCGCCCATACGTCGTCAGTACGATTTGCTCGTCCTCACACGCCCGGACAAAACAGAACCCCCGCTGTCCGTTGTGAAGTTTGCAAAACCGCGGACAAACGTCACATTGAATCCGCCCATCCTCCAAGCGATGCCAATACTTAGTCGGCACCGTCGCAGCCTGTTCCGTCGCCATAGCTTTCGCCTCTGAAAATAGCCCTCCCCTTCAAAGAACCATACGCGCCGGCCGCCAATGGATCAATTGGAATCGTCGCAATGCAAGTCCCCTATCAGATCCAGACGTTCGCTCTGTGTCTGTTCGGATTCAATGCTCAAGTTAACTTTTCTGGAGGTCTGCTGTCGAAACGCTCATTCCGAGTTGTTCAGAAATTGCGTTTAACTTTGGACGACTGATGAAGCCTTCGTTGTGGCATCGAACGATGAATCGGTATACAACCGAGTCAACTTCACGGCGAAGTTCCTTACGGACGTGATCTTTAATTCCTCGCGATTGAACAGTTCCCGTTTCCTTCAAACGGTCGAATCTCTGCCGATAACCATCGATCACTTCGAAACAATTAGCGGCCTGAGAAACCCAGAAATCGACGTTTGCAGCATGCCCCGCGAAATTCTGATGATCGAGTTTGCACGTCTTTTCCAGTGTGTCGATCAACGCACGGGAAACTTGTTCGATGTATGACATATGCTCGTCAAACCGAATTCCTGCAGCGATGAGAGACACGAGTGCATTGCCCATCTTACGTTGGGAGTGGATGTCTAGCTAGGCGCAATTCTGCTTGCGCCTTTGCAGGAGTTCCGCACAAGGTAGGGTACAACTAGCTCTGCCAGTGCGAATTCCGAGATGAGTGAAGCCGATAAAGCACTTGCCGAGCGAGTGACTACGCGATT
>CALFYU010000462.1 GCA_937952455.1 uncultured Planctomycetaceae bacterium | reverse complement strand
CCGGAATGATGTAACAACCGCCGTGATGAACATTCCGCGTCCGCCGCAATGAGTGAGTATGGCGGGCTACGGCAGGAGAAGTTCTTATAAGACTACCGATTTCAGCATCGGCTGATGTACAGCAATCACCGATGCCGGTTTTGAAACATTTGTGAACAACCACGAAAACCTAGGCGAACGGATTTTGGAGCGAACCAGACGATGCAGTTGAAACCTTTGGATGATCGAGTTGTCGTGAAAGTGATGGAAGCGGAAACCACCACGGCGGGCGGCATCGTGCTGCCGGACGCGGCGCAGGAAAAACCGCAGCGGGGCGAAGTCATCGCCGTCGGCCCCGGCCGGTTGCTCGAGTCGGGCGAACGGGCCGAGTTGAGCGTGGCGGGCGGAGATCAGGTACTGTACGGCAAGGAAGGCGGAAGCGACATCGAAGTCGACGGTCAAGAGGTGATGGTCCTGCGTGAAAGCGACATTCTGGCGAAAATCGTCAGCTAACGTCGCCGCCGCAGCGCCAGAGGGAATACCGTCAATTGCAAGATTACAAACACCCCCGATGAGGAGTGAGACAGCGTGGCGAAACAATTGCTATTTGATGACCGCGCGCAGCTGAAACTGCAGCGCGGAGTACGGACGCTGGCGGACACCGTCGCCGTCACTATGGGACCGACCGGCCGCAATGTCGTGATCGACAAAAGCTTCGGCAATCCCGTGGTGACCAAGGACGGCGTGACCGTCAGCAAGGAAATCGAATTGGACGACCCGTTTGAAAATATGGGCGCCAAGTTGGTCAATGAAGTCGCCACCAAGACCAGCGACATCGCCGGCGACGGAACGACGACCGCCACCGTGATGGCCCGTGCGGTCTTCGAGGCGGGGTTGCGGAGCATCACGATGGGGGCCAACCCGATGGTGGTCCGCCGCGGGATCGAAAAGGCGACCGAAGCGGTCTTGAACTATTTTGCCGAGACGTCGAAGCCGGTCTCCAGCAAGGAAGAGATCGCTCAAGTCGGTGCTATCTCCGCCAACAACGACCGGGCCGTGGGTGATTTGATCGCCGACGCGATGGAGAAAGTCGGTCGCGACGGCGTGATCACGGTCGAAGAGGGTAAGGGCAACGAAACTACGCTGACCTTGGCCGAAGGGATGCAGTTCGACAAGGGCTACATTTCTCCCTACTTCGTCAACGATCCGGAAACCATGAAAGTGGTTCTGGAAGATTGTTACATTCTGTTGTTCGAGAAGAAGATTTCGAACCTCCGTGAGTTGGTGCCGCTGCTGGAGAAGATTTCACAGTCGGGCAAACCGCTATTGATGATCGCCGAGGACGTCGACGGCGAGGCGCTGACCGCCCTGGTCGTGAACCGTCTCCGTGGCGTCCTGAACGTGGCTGCCGTCAAGGCGCCCGGTTTCGGCGACCGCCGCAAGGCGATGTTGGCCGACATGGCCGTGCTGACCGGCGGGACCTTGATCTCCGAGGAACTGGGCATCTCGCTGGAATCTGTGGAGCTGAATCAACTCGGACGGTGCAAGAAGGTCGAAATCGAAAAGGACTCGACGACCCTGATCGAGGGAGGCGGGAATTCCGACGCGATTCAAACCCGTGTCCAACAGATCCGCACGCAGATCGAAAACACCGACAGCGAGTACGATCGCGAGAAGTTCCAAGAACGACTGGCGAAGCTCACAGGCGGCGTCGCGATTATTTCCGTGGGAGCTGCGACCGAAGCCGAAATGAAGCAAACCAAGGCCCGGATGGAAGACGCGTTGCACGCCACGCGTGCGGCCGTCGAAGAAGGCATTCTCCCCGGCGGCGGCGTCGCCTACCTGCGTGCGATCGAAGCTGCAAAGGGCGTCAAAGCCAAGGGCGACGAAAAGATCGGCGTGGAGATCGTCGCCAAGGCCCTCGAAGCCCCGATTCGTCAAATCGCCGAGAACTGCGGCCAAGACGGAGCGGTCATCGCCGACGAAGTCCGCCAGAAAGGGCAGAACATCGGTTACGACGCTCAGGCTGGCGAATATGTGGACATGTTCAAAGCGGGGATCATCGATCCGACCAAAGTGGTCCGCAGTGCTGTCCAGAACTCGACGTCCATTGCCGGTTTGATGCTCACGACCGAAGTCTTGATCACCCGCACCGACGACTTGGAGGGTGGGGACAAGGCGGCGGTAGAAGGCAGCGTCCGTTAGCGAATGTAGTTTGATTCCGATGAGTTTCAAAATCCCGGTCGCGTCGGCTTTGGCCGTGCTTTAGAGGTTTATGAAACGACTGGTAATAGATTTCCCCGGGCGGGCCACCCTTGCGGTGGCCCGTTTCGTGAATTGGCGTTTGCAAAACCGAGAGAATGAGTACGATACGCGGAGCCGTTCTGGGGGGCTTCGGTTTTCAAGGACGGCTTCGCAGGAGAGGGATTCCTCCGGGTTTCGCAAGTCACGAATCCGAAATGGCTTTCTCCTCGAAAGCGACGACCGCCGGTGAGGGCGGCAAATTCAGTTTGCAGTGAAATCATGGCGGGAATGGCTACGAAACGCGATTACTACGAAGTCCTCGGCGTGGCGAAGAATGCTCGCGTCGACGAGATCAAGAAAGCCTACCGCAAGGAGGCTTTGGCCAATCACCCCGATCGCAATCCGGGTGACGCCGAAGCCGAACAACGTTTCAAAGACGCCGCCGAGGCGTTTGAGATTCTGAGTGACGAGCAGAAGCGGGCCCGATACGACCGGTACGGACATGCGGGCGTACAGGGCCTGGGAGGCGGCGCTGGTTACACCGACATCAACGACATTCTCGATTCGTTCGGCGATCTGTTTGGGGGGATTTTCGGAGGTTCCGCAACCACCGGGCGTCCTGGAGGCGGCCGCCGTCCGTCACGCGGCCGCAGCCTGCGGATGGGCATCACGGTGTCCCTGCTCGAAGCGGCACGCGGATGTACGCGCGAGTTGGAAGTCCGTCGCCAGGAAAACTGTGGGAAGTGCGGCGGTTCCGGCGCTAAAGAGGGCTCGATTGCGCAACCCTGCGACTACTGCGGCGGACGGGGTCAGGTCGTGCAGTCCCAAGGTTTTTTCCGCATCCAAACCACGTGTCCCGCCTGTAGCGGCGACGGTGTCGTCGTCCGCGATAAGTGCGACAACTGTGGCGGGTCGGGACGCGAAGCCAAGTTGACCCAACTGGAGGTCAAAGTCCCGCCGGGCGTCGACAACGACATGCAACTTTGCCTCCGCGGCGAAGGCGAACCGGGGGCGCTCGGGGGACCCCGCGGCGATTTGTATGTCGACATCCACGTTCAGGAGCACCCGCTGTTCAAACGCAGCGGCAACAACCTCCGCTGCCACGTGCCGATCACGTACACACAGGCAGCGTTGGGCAGCGAAATCGAAGTCCCCGTGCTCAGCGGGCGGCACGACCTAAAAATCCCCGCCGGCACGCAAACGGGAGAAGAGTTTCGCTTGCGTGGCCTCGGCATGCCCGACCCACACGGC
This sequence comes from uncultured Planctomycetaceae bacterium, assembly GCA_937952455.1. Classification (GTDB taxonomy): domain Bacteria; phylum Planctomycetota; class Planctomycetia; order Planctomycetales; family Planctomycetaceae; genus Symmachiella. The sequence continues at coordinate 2,075 of CALFYU010000462.1, read as the reverse complement.
CGGGGGACGGGGGATCTATTTGTCGAGGTGCACGTCGACGTGCCCAAGAAACTGACCGAGCGGCAAGAGGAACTCCTCCGCGAGTTGGCGGAGTTGGAAGAGACACACGTGAGCCCGCACCGCAAGTCGTTTTTTGAGACGCTCAAAGACTATTTCACCGGCGAAGATGAAGACGAAGACGAATAGGACCGTTTGAACCGCCAACGCGCGGGGCTGCCTCACCCCGACCGGCAGGCGGCAAGGAACAGATATCGTGGCAGACAAAACAAGCAAACCACAGAGGGACGACGAAGCAGCTGAGGTGCCGCCCGCCCAGGATGCCCCTGCAGAGACTGCGCCGACGCTCGAAGAGCAATTGGCCGCGGCTATCGCCGAACGGGACGCGAACTTAGACCGCTGGCACCGCGCTGAAGCCGAAGTGGAGAACGTCCGCAAGCGGATGACGCGCGAATTGCAGTACGCACGAAAATACGAAGCCATGGGACTGGCGCGGGACATCCTGCCGGTACTCGACAATTTGCGGCGGGCCCTGGATGCGGCGGGGCAGTCGCACAGCCTCGACCAGCTCATCGAAGGGGTCGAATTGGTTGCCCGGCAGATTCAAGACGCGCTGGCGAAACACCAGGTGGTGGCCATCAATGCGGTCGATAAGCCGTTTGACTCCGAACAACACGAAGCCGTGCAGCAAATCCCCTCCGCCGATCATCCCCCGATGACGGTGGTCCAAGAGTTGGAACAGGGATATACGCTACACGACCGTTTGGTACGTCCCAGTAAAGTCATCGTTTCTAAGGCGGTCGAATAGCCGCCGGATTTTCCGAGCGCGGCGGTTTTCCTCGATCAGAGGTTTTAGGTTTCATTAAAGGAACTGCGATGCCGACGTATGATTATGTTTGTAGAAACTGCGAACATCAGTGGGAAGTCTTTCATTCGATGAAGCAAAAGCCGATCCGCAAATGCCCCGAGTGCGGCAAGCTGAAAGCGGAACGGATGATCGGCTCCGGTGGCGGCATCATTTTCCGCGGGTCCGGTTTTTACGAAACCGACTACCGCAGCGATTCCTATAAAAAGGCGGCCAGCGCGGATAAGCCGTCTTCGGAAAGCAAGAGCGAATCCAAATCAAGTTCGTCCGATTCCGGCGGCGGTTCATCGTCTCCAGCCAAGGCGGCGTCGAGCGATTGAGCGCGGGGAGGATCGCGCTTGACGCGGCGCGCTGTGCGCGGGCAAAATCGTCGGTGAAGGAAGCGCTGAGGACGTGACAGACTCCTGTGCCCGGAGAAATCCGACCGATGATTCAATTAATGACCTGCCCCATTTGTAACAAGGCCGTTTCCGCCGTCGAGGCGGCGCGGTCCGAAACGCTCCCATTTTGCAGCCGGCGCTGCCAACAGATCGATTTCTTCCGCTGGACCGACGGCCGCTACGCGATCGAGACGCCGCTCGACGAACGGCCGGAGATTCTCGAACAACTCGCGGAGCAAGAGGGCGAGTTTGACGACGACGGTGATTGACGAGCCATGGCCAAGTGTGACCAAGGGTATTTGTGCGAAGTCTGCGGCCAGGCCGTGCCGGATATCGCCGACAGTGATCTCTACCTGCGATTCGTGATCGGCCGCGTTACGCTGGAGGCACTGCATCGCGAACCGGAACGCCACCTTCGCTGCAACCCGGTTTTGGCACAGTTCATCGTCGATGACGAATTCACGCCGGTCAGCGTCGAGGACGATTTCAGCAAGTGCCACATGGATGACGAATCGCGACGGCGGGAAGAGGAGTTGGTCACCCGCGGTTGGCGGCGTCTGCAGGAGGTCGGTGAACTGGGACTCAGCGTTCCGGAATATCCGCTGTCGGATGTTTGATGTCGTCAGCCCCGGGGACAGCCGCGTCGGAATTATTCCGCATAGATCCGGGACACCGGCAGAACGAACCCCGGCAGCACGTCGCCGCCGTCGAGTTCTGTGTCGATACCGAGCACCTGTTCGCGATCGATGGCCGTGTAGACACGGACATGTTTTTGTTGTTGATCGACATACCAGATCATGCGGACACCGACATCAAACTAGTAGCGGAGTATT
>CALFYU010000461.1 GCA_937952455.1 uncultured Planctomycetaceae bacterium | reverse complement strand
GGCGTTAGGCGGACGAGGGGGACCACCATGAAATTGATCACCGGCCAAAACGTCGCAGTACCGCCGCAGGATAAAGTCTGGGCGGACCATGCCGCGCATGTCCGGGAAGTCGCCGCGAAATTCTCGCCTTGGATTCTCATCCTCCCGGCCGCACTCTGCCTGTGGATCGGCACGCAGCCCCAAAGCCCGCTCTGGGAATATACGCACAAAGTGTATCAAGAGAAGTACGGACCGGCCGTGCTCATGGCGGCCGTCGGTTTGGCGGCGGCGCTGTGGATGATTCACCGTGGATTCTATTACCGCTGGTTGACGATCTTGTGCGTTTGCCTGCTCTGCCGCGAGCTTCACTTTCGTGGAACGAGCACGGGCATCTATTTCGCAATTCCGCTCGTGTTGTGGTATGCCTCGGCGAATTACGCGTCGATGAAGCCCTTCGTCAATCACCGCTTGCTCGTCTCGCTGTTTGTGGGGGCGTTCATCACCTATTTCTTCACGATTACCGTCGATCGCGCTGTTTGGAAATTTCTCCCCCACCATGCGGATTGGCGAAATAACGTGGAAGAAACGCTCGAGACATTCGGACACCTGATGATCCTGGCGATGATCATCGTCTCAGCATCTCTTTCGGCCGGCGGGAATTCGTCGAAATCGACGACATAGCCCCGCTAAACCGCTCAGTTGCCTCGTCTCTGGATGCGCTGACTGGCGGCCCGCAGCCCCGCTTCGTCGAGAATTCTGCGACGAATTTGCGCGCACTGCGAATCGGTCTCAAACGGTGAAATCCTCGTAAGTCGCAATGTTCTCATAACTTGCGAGCCGAGATCAAAAAGATTTCATTGACCGGCCGGAGGTGGCCCGTTAGACTTACATTGATTCTATACCACGACTTACGTTATCTCGTTAAGTCGTCCCCGTTCTTTATTCTTGTTGTCTCTCTAATTCTCATTTCTCTCAGTCGAAGGATTCAAAAGCTATGTTGTTAGGAGAGCTCGTCCCGATTGGAGGTGGGGATCCGATCCCTCTTCTCAAGGACAAGCTGCAAGTCGGACGCCGTCCAGGCTGCGACATCGTACTGCGGTACCCCAACGTCTCTTCGCATCATTGCGAGTTGGAATTGATCGACGGCCATTGGTTGGTTTCCGATCTCGACAGCCGCAACGGGACGAAGATCAACGGCGAGCGGGTCTCCCGCAAGTGGGCCTATCCCGGCGACCAAATCGCGTTCGCCAAGCACAAGTTCGAAATCGTCTACACCGCCGTCGGCGATGCGCCGCCGGTGATCGAGGGTGCGGAAACGGCAGACGTCTTTTCGCAGAGTCTGTTGGAAAAAGCGGGCCTGATGCGCCGCAAACCGAAACGCCCCCCGATGCCTCCCTCGGTCAAACCGATCAAGGAAGTCGCCATGGCCCCGTCGGACAGCGACGAGTCCATCGCCCTCGATTGGTTGTCGGACGTGGAGGAAGATTGAGTCGCCGATCACGATTTATTCGGCGGTAAGAAACTCTCCGCACACCTTCGCAGGCCCGTCTTCGGATCGGCCTGCTTTTTTTGTGTTGTGACGCAAATGGGCGGACGATTCCATGATGTTCTTATTCCGCTCGGTCCAGCGATGTCCATTCGTCAATTTGCCTGCCAAGTTCTTCGATCAGCGTCTCCAGTGAGCCGGGGGCGAGCAGGGCGATCTCGGCCTGATAAAGCGGCTGCCCGTAGTCTTCGCGGCGGGGGAGATAACTACAGCGTGCGCCCCCGCTGAGAACGGCAATCATGATTGGGACTTGCGGAAATCGCCGGCGGAGTTCTCGCTGCAACTGGTTATACGGTTCCCCTTCCACAGCGATCCAGATTGCGTCCCCCAGTTGGACCATCTCGGCGGTGAATGGATACTGATTCCCGTCGGGTAGCGGGGCGATCCGTTCCAGGAGCCGACGCTTGCGTTCGGCCAAAACCCGCAGTTCATGTGCGGCGGATTCTTCACCAATGTCGCGGGCCGATTGTTCCTCTGCGACTAAGCTGGCCAGTTCGATTTTGACCGTCTCGGCCGTCGGCAAACCGTTGAGATACTCAAGCGGAATCTGCCAGCGGCGGCGCCGGAAGGTTTCTGTTTGTTGTTTGCGCTCTGGCGGATGTAGGCGGTATTCCCATGCACCGAGCGTGGCGCCGGAGAGCACCGGCCCGGCGTAGTGGAAGTCGTGCCCTGCCGGCGGCAGCGACTCCCAGGCGGAGAGCGCCGCATGTCCCAACTGGCGGCCATTGCGGTCGGCGACGGCGGGATCGCCGACGAATCCATCACGGGGGCCCACGTCGCCGCAGGGAGAGAGCAGAAACAGGCAGGGTGCGGCGGCCGCCTCTTCGATCGTTTCGCGGAGCGCCCCGATATAGTCGGGACTGATGAGTGTGTTCTCCCAGGCCAGTGTCGTCGGATGGCAGGCGTAGTTCACCATCGTGGCGATCGTTTGTCCCTGCTCACCGGTTGCGCGGACGACGATCACTGTTTGATCGCATATCCCCGCAGGATTGAAGCCGCACACATAACGGCCCTGGTCGTCGTCCCAGAAGTCGCGCTGACGCCCCATGTCGCAGCCGGTTTCCGCATAGGTCAGTGTGGCCGTCTGCAAGCTGTCGAGTGCTTTGTCATACGCGGCAGCGATCCGATCGGGCAGTGCTTCCGAATAAGGGACGATCAAGTCCCCGCCGGGAAGATCGACGCGATCCCGGCACAAATTGCCACCGGAGTGCGTGTGCGAAAAGACGATCGTCACCCGGGAGGCATCCTCGCCGATCCGCGCACAGACGGCTGCCGTCAATTCGGCCAGTTCCGGCGGACGCAGGATGCAGTGATCCAGCGCCACCAATACGATGCGGTCATCGGCCGCACATTCATCGAGCGGCTCGACGATCAGCACCGTCGCCAACAGTGGCCGGTGCACCCCGGTGGCGCAGTCGTGCTTGGCCGCTCCCCAAAACCGGTGGTAGATCCCCACCGGCGGCGTAATGTCGCAGCGGCCGATTCCCAGTCGGCAACGGCTTGTGGGGGTCGGGTGTGTGAGCATCGACATTGTCCAACGTTGCGCGGCACTGGCGGACAAGCCGCCAGCGGCACGCCGCGACTCAGATTGTACTGCTAATCCGCACTATTTCCCGGCGGCGACGTCGGGGGGTGTCGACTCCAGATAGGCGAACAAGTCCGCGATCTCCGCCAAGGTCAACTCATCAAGCAGTCCTTCGGGCATGCCCGATGTGTTCGACGGTAGGATTTCGTCGATGTTGGACTTCTTGACGACCGTCTTTTTGCCGTCGGTGGTGAGCACGACGTAAGAGTCGCCTTGGTCGACCGCCAGTCCGGAATAGGTCAGCCCGTCGTTATCAATAATTGACACGCTCTGGTATTGATCGGAAATGACGGCCGAGGGGTAAAACAGCGATTCGACGATCTGCTTGCGTTGGAAGCGTTTGCGGACCGTCGAAAGATCCGGCCCCAGTCCCTCGCCGCGAGGGCCAAAGCGATGGCACTTGATACATTGTCCTTTTTCAAAAATGGCCATCCCGCGTTCGGCGTCGCCGTGTAGGCCGTCGGGGCTTTCGGTGACGAATTTGAGAATCTGGTCGTATCCCCACTTGGACTTCTTGCTCGCCTTGGGGAGTTCGGCGGCGGGCAGATCGGGGTGTTCCTCGGCGAACCACATTTGGAATGGTCCCAGGTCGGTCGTTTCGGCCACTTCCTGACCGGTCCACTTGTTGAGCAGCCGGATCGCTTCTTTGCGGCCGTTCTTATCCAGCCGCAACCCGGCAATGATCAGCGCCCGCACGTCCTGCGGTTTTTCGGGTTTCGCGTCGATCTTCAATAGTCCGCGAATGACCTCCTGCAGGGTCGCTTTGTCGCCGAATTGCAGTGTGGCCACCAGTGCTTGAAAGCTCTCTGCATCTCCATGGCGGGCTAATGCACGGGCAACACCTTCCCGCCGGTCCGGCTGTTCCTCGAACAGCTTGCGGAGATAGTCCTGCGTGCCGTCAGCATTGCTGCGGCCCAGGACGTCGACCACGGCGGCCGCTAATTGTGTGCGCTCCGCATCGCTCAGTTTCGCTTCCGGCAGTTTCTGATCCAACTCGATCAGGTCGGCGGCGAAGGCCGTCGCCTGCTCGTCGTTCAGCCCTTCCAGCATCAGCCGCGCCGGCATCGGAAAATCGGCCGCGTCCTGGATCAACGCCTGCCGCGTGGCGTCCCCTTGCGAGGCCAAATAATCGCGGGTCAGGTTTTCCAGATAGCCGCGGAAACTGGCGCCCCCTTCCAAACCGGCGAGACGATTATAGGCCTCGAACAACACGGCCTGCTGATCCCACTTCCAACCGTCGGGGATGAACCGCAGGCAGTAGGCATAGTGGATTTGGTCGGCGGGTTCGGTCGAGCTTTGCAGTTGCGAGACCAGTTTGTCGATGGCCCGCGACTCCTGCAGATAGGCCAAAACACGGGCCAGTTCGCGATTCAAGTTCTTATCGGAGGACGGGAACAGCGCGAGCGCCGCGTGCGACAGATTGGTGCGGGCGGTTTCGCTGGTCCCTTCGTTTTGCAGCGTCAATTCCGCCACGCGCAACACGTCCAGCGCATCGGCCGGGGGCAAATCGGATCGCAGCAATGCAACGCAGCGCTGAAGGATCGCTTCGTTTTGCTCCGGCGAGGGAGAGTTGATCACCAGCGCCAGCATCCCGGCGGCGGCGATACGCGGGTCCTTGGCGGCAAGCACTTGGTCGGCCCATTCGTCGGTCGGGATTCGCTGCAGCAACTCCCCAGCAGCGTACCGCACGAAACGATCCTGCTCGGCCAGCATCGGCAAGATGACGTCCACCGGAGCGGTGCGGTTGGCGCGAATCAGCGCTTCACAGGCCCGGCGGCGGACGACGGGTGACGGATCGGCCAGCGCACCGACGATGATATCCTGGGCTTGGTCATCAATTTGAATGGCCAAGAGTGTCAGCGCAAATCCCCGCAATTGCGGCTGCTTATCGGTCGAGAGGTCGACCAGCAGTCCCCGCGGCGGGCCGTCGCCGAATTGCTGCAGGATGCCGACCGCCCGCAGCCGGTCCTTGACGCTCCGCGCCGGGTCGGCGGCGACCTTGACGAGGCCGGGGCGCCACTTATCTCCGGCTTCCTTTTTCAGTTCTTTGACTTTGGCGCGGGTCCACGCCGCAGAGGGTTGCGGCAAGGCCAAGGCGCGTTCCACCGGCGAGTTCGATTTCGGTTTGGCCGCTGTGGCCGGATTGTCGGGCGTGATGCGGTAGATGCCCCCTTCGGTGCCCCGGCCGCCCAGGCAGAAATACAAATCTCCACTGGGGCCGACGACGATGTCGGAGACGTTGAGCGGATTACCGGTCACGAAGACTTCCGCTTCGCCTTTGTACGTCGAGCCGTCGGGTGTGTGGTGGACTGCCAAAATCTTCCCTTGCGACCAGTCGGCGATGAAGAACGCGTCCTGATATTTTTCGGGGAAGGTGTTGTGATGATAGAAGCAGACACCCGTCGGCGAGCCGCGTCCGACGTCGACCGTCGAGGGGAGGCTGTCGAAGTAATAGTCGGGCCACTTCGAGGCTCCGCTCCGCCAGCCGTATTCCCCGCCGGGCACCACGTGGTTCACGCGCACAGGGCGGTACCAGGGCAGCCCTTCGTCCCATTCCATGTCGCTGTCAAAGGTGAACAGTTCGCCATCGGCATTGAAGGCCATGTCGAATTCATTGCGGAAACCGCCGGCCACCAAGTGCCAATCGGTTCCATCCTGGTTCAAGCGATAGACGATGCCGGCGGGCGCCTTTTTGCCCCGCGCGTGTCCGCGGGCGTCCTCGTACTTGGGTAGCAGGTCTCCCTCATAGTAGTTGCGGTGCGGACTGTTGGGATTGACTTCGCCGGTGATGTTCACGTGATTGCCCATCACGTTGTACAAGAACCCGTCCGGCCCCAGCAGGATCGCGTGCGGGCCGTGGTCGCCGATGCCGGCATCATATTTTTGCACGGTTTCAGTTTTTTCATATTTCCCGTCGCCGTCCGCGTCGGTCAGGCGATACAGAGCGACGCCGTCGGGACCTTCACCGGCGCACAGCAACGTGCCGTCGAAAGCGAAAACGCCTTGGCAGTTCTTGATGTCGTCGCTGATCGGCTGGGCTTCGTCCATTTCACCGTCGCCGTCGGAATCGACCATCATCAACAGCGGCCCGCGCTCTTGGGAGGCGATGATGCGGCCCTGTTCATCGAAGCACATATTGATCAACGTACCGCCGACCTCCGGGCCGGCGACGCGTTCGATCTTGAAGCCCTCCGCCACCTGGAACCGGTCTTTGATCTTCGACGCCCAGGTGACTTCCTTCCACGGCCCCGCCTCGGGATAGTTCCCCAAAACCTGCACCGGTTTCCAACCGTCGGCGTTGTAATTCAGCGCCGTCCAGGCGGTGTTGGCCTGCGGCTCATCGGTCCCCCGCCAGGTGTCGTTGGAGGCAAACGCGACGTCCCCGCCGCCGTTTTGTTCGACAAAAATCCGCGCCAGCAGGCCGGCCGGACCCTCTTCGCCGTTCGTGGCTTTCACGGCAATCACGTTGTTGCCGCGCTGGATGCGTTTGGTGACGTCGAATTGTTTCACGTATTTCCAATTGTCGCCGCTACCGACCAGGTCGCCGTTGACGAACAGTTCGTACGTATTGTCGGCCGTAATATCGATGGTGACCTTCGCCGGTCGCGAGAGTTTGATCTCTTTGCGGAAGTAGGCGGTTTTGGCGCTGGTGGCGTCGCCGGCGGTCCAAATCCATTGCAGCGGGCCTTGCTCCGCGGCAAACGTCTTCGCGGAAATCCAGACCGATGCGGCACAGACGGCGATCGACATTACGAGGCGTAGAATCAACTTCATGACGGAGGGTGTCCTCAAGTTCAATACGGGCAATTTCACGGAATTCGCGGGAGCGCATTTAGGTGGGATGCACGGGGTGTGCGAGTCCGATTATTATAAGCAAATAAAGCGGGGCGATAAAAGCAAACCGGGGCCGTGTGCGGGAATTGGTAGTGTCCTAATTTGAAGTTTTGGGGGGCGTTCTCCTTGGTCGGAGCCATACCAGTTTATGTCGTTGTTTGGCCCTTCAGTCGCAACGGTTTCGCATTGCCGTCCACGCTTTTTCGTTCAGCATGTTGGCAACCATCACCTACCAGAACTTCCACCACGGTCGTGACGGCGTCTGAGAACGGACTGTCGCGATTTGCTCTTGCATCTCAGCGAAAAGCGGCGCAAAGAACTCGGTCTCGCGGGTGGTGTACCGCTTGGCCACTAGATTCGGCGGATACACAAGGATGTCCCCCGGCTGACCGTGCACCGCCATCTCGGTGCCCTGTTCGTCTGAAGCGACGACCCACTTAAGTTGCAACTGGTCAACAAGGAGCTGACCAAAGGCGATGCCGAACGCGTTGATCATCGAGTTTGGATCTTCGGCTTCGGCGTCGTGCTGCGCGAACCACGCCGCATAAGCAACGTCGAGGGTGGATGGTTCAAGGTCACGTGTGCCCCCGGCCAATTCGGCAACCAATTCGCGTGTCGCGACAAGGTTGTTGGCAATCCACTCGCGTTCGGCGTTGTTAGGGTTTGATAGCTTTGGAATCATTGGATGTCTCACCCAACTGAGCGGTAAGTGTCTAGTGGTACAGTTTGAACTATCTAGTCAGTGACCCAACTCATATAGCCATTGGTCC
>CALFYU010000460.1 GCA_937952455.1 uncultured Planctomycetaceae bacterium | reverse complement strand
ACCGACACGCTGACGGGCGACCATCGCGACTTCGACAGTCAAGGAATTCACTTCAGCCCCAAGGGACTCAAGGCTCACGGCCTGATGTGGGTCGAGAAAGTCAAACCGTTTATCGACCAAGCGATCCAATAAGACGCAGCGTCGCCACGGACGGGAGGGGACGATTCACCAAGCTGAATCGCCGACTGATATGCTATTGTGACTTCATGTTTCGAATCCATTCCCGGAGAAGATCAACCCCCTCTTGATCCATAACATTCGAAGCGATGTGCGGCATGCGTCCGGTTTTGAGTAGCGTCATGCGGTGGGTGAGCAGCGAGCGATCCGGGTCGCCGGGCGCAATCAGACGAGCGTCGTCGATGTCGTAATGGCCTCGCTCCGGTTTAATGTCAATAAGTCCCGTCTGATCCAGCGGTAGATTGACCGGCACCTGAAACTCGGTCAATCCACCACCCCAGAGTCGATGGCAGTGGGAACAGTTTGCGTGGAGATACGAGCGTGCCCTGTCGTCAAGTGGACTGGATGAGTCTTGATAGTCAACCAGCCGCGGAAGTGCGTCGGGAGATGCAGGCAGCGGCTTTGTGAAAACGCCCCACTCGTCGAGTTGGGCAATCTGGTTCCGTGTTTGGCCGTCACCATAATCATGCAACCGGTTCATTTGTAGCGTGTTAACGCCGAGCACATATTTCGCGGCCATGGTATGACAGAGAGTGCACTCGGACCGGCTGGGAAAGTGCCAGGTCTGCTTCCTTACTCCGCCAGGGGCGTTTGCATCCCGGATGGTCAGTTCGCGGTCTGCGCCTTCGGCGTCGAGTAAAACGGCGTCGGTCTGCTCACCATTCCAGACGTAGGTATAGCCTCGCCAGACCTGCGCCCCGTACCGCTCGCGGTCGCCGGGCATGCTCTTGTAATGCAGCAGGCGTGTTTCCAGGCGGCGTGTCGACGCGGGATTGCCGGCCTCCATTTCCATGGAAAAAGTTTTGACGAGCACCGTGCCGTCGGGAAATCTCCAACCGGGCGGAGGGGTGGGATACGTCACATCATCGAACGCGATCTGCGAATCGCCCGGGATCGCGATAAATCGTTCTTTGCCGGCTCCGTCTGACCAGAGTGGGGCATTGACGGAATAGGGAATGAGTCCGGGCTGCGGCGTGTGGTCGGCCGTCGAGGCAAACAGACCGGTTTGACTCAGCAATCGAGGAAAACTCGGTTCGTCGCCTTGAGGGGCAGCAGACGGAACGAGGCGTTGCAGCGTGCCGCTCACATGGTCGACAACCAGCACTTCGCCGCGCGTATTCTGAGCAAAGGCCACAATGCGGAATTGCGTATCGGCCAGTTGCCGCGGTTCGGTGGCCCGGCCGTCAACGAGCCGCACACTCCAGATCTTGCCGGTGTCGTAGTCGCCGTAGATATAACAGCCGTGCAGGTCTGCAGGCTCGTCCGCTTCCCAGATGTATCCACCGGTAATGGACCGTGACTCACTGTGAGGGTGTTCCAACAGGGGCGGCAATATCGGCGTGGGTCCCGGCTGCCGATCCGGCTTGAAGTCATGGGTTCCTTCCTTGATGCTCCAGCCATAGTTGCCGCCTGCCTGGACGAGTTCGATCATTTCCCATAAGTCCTGCCCGACGTCTCCCGCCCAAAGTCGGCCTTCGCGATCGAAGCTGAACTTCCAAACGTTGCGATGTCCATACGAGTAGACTTCCGGCAGGGCATTGGGAGTACGAACGAAAGGATTGTTCCGAGGAATGGCATATGGCTTGTCACCCTCCGCACGATCGACGTCGATACGGAGGATCGAGGCGAGGAAATCGTCAATTCGCTGGCCCGTGAGATGCCAGTCGGCCCAGCCACTGCCGTCACCCGTCGAGACATACAGCAGGCCGTCCGGGCCAAACCGGACACAGCCGCCATTGTGACCGCCGGCCAGCCACGACAACAAGACGACCTCCGACTTTGGATCGGCACGAAACCGATCGTTGGGCAAGGCATCAAACCGTGACAGACGGGTGCCGTCAGTCGCCCCTTCTTTTACGACAGATGCCACAAACAGCCGGCCATTTTTGATGAAGTCCGGATGCGCTGCGGCCCCATAAACGGTCCGCGCAAGATCCATTAACAACTTCGGCTTTGCATCCGGCGTGTCCTCAAAAGTGAATATCTTTCCGTGCCGTTGGCAGAGAAGAAACCGGTTCGTGCCCGGGATCAGACTGATCGCCAGCGGCTCGTCAAACGCCAGATCGGGAAATGCATTCTCCAACTGATAGGGATCCGGCGGGTCGGGCGTACCAATCACGCGAGACGTAGTCCATAGCGGACGCGGTTTCTCCCCGGGGGACTTTTTTTCAGCGACCAACCTCGGTGCGCCCGCTAGACAGAGCGCGACCATGATTGCCGATGTCACGAGCAAGGATCGTCTCATCAGGACTTGTCCCCCATTTTCTCCAAATTCGGGATGATGATCTGACAAGCACACCTAAACGAATCACCGTCATCGGCACCTAAGATGTAATTACCAACCCACAGATTATCGTCTCGAATCGCCCGCCGCCAATCCTCAAGCACGGATGATCCAAATGCCTACGCAATTGGAAATCTATACGCTGCCTCCGAAGGGCACCGACGATGTGGGTGCGTGTCCGCCTTCCATTTCTTGTCGCGACTCGCGGCCCGGTGATCGCGCCTCATACGAGCAGCACACTTGCGTAAGAGGGTGTCGCGACACTAATTACGTGACGGATTTGTCCGGTTGAGGGCTGAAATCCTTTGACTGTGCCCCGGGATTCTGCGATAATCCGGCGTTGACTACGTGGCAAGTTGGTCTGCACTGACTCCGCGTGGGGGTACGCATTTCACGGCCGTATCCGGCAACTTGCACATCCCTTTGTGCATGTCTCCGTATTATCAATAACGATTTGGAGAACCGAAATGAGCACAGCATTTCGCAGACGTGGGTTCACGCTGATTGAACTTTTGGTGGTCATCGCCATTATCGCGATTTTGATTGCGCTATTATTGCCAGCAGTGCAACAGGCGCGGGAGGCGGCACGTCGGACTCAGTGCCGCAACAATATGAAGCAAATTGGATTGGCACTGCACAACTACCACGACGTACACAAAATGTTCCCGATGGCCAGCTACTGGTCCGGGGCGAACTGGAGATCGATGTGGGGTTGGTCGGCCATGATCCTGCCCTATCTGGAACAAGTCAATGTCTACGAAACCCTTGGCGTCGACTCGCGACTGTTTGAGGACGCTGCCAATGACCCGGACGGCCTCAATGCGTTACGGACCCCCTTGGCCGTTTTCCTATGTCCGTCTGACAATGTCGGCGACGGAATCAATATCAATCGCCCCTTCCCGGATCAACCAACCGGATTGATGCAGGTGCCAGTCGGTACGACGTTTGCCAAATCCAACTACATGGGTTCCAACGGCGATAGAGACAGCGACGGAATTTTCCCCAGCGGCGGTGGTAAAGTCGCAATTCGGGACGTCATTGACGGCCTGACGAATACGATCATGGTCGGCGAACGGCGCTCGTCGGACGATTTCTGGGCGGGCATTTGGGCCGGCCAAGAGTATTCCGAAGACAATATCACGAACGTCTGGTGCGTTGCCGGAAAAACTGAGTATCAAATGAATACGGGCAAACACAGCCGCGATCCTGCCGATTCGCTCGCAAACGACCAACCGTTAATTGCCTTTAGCAGCGAACATACTGGCGGAGCATTCTTCCTGCTGGGAGATGGTTCGGTACGATTCATCAACGAAACTATTCAATGGAACGATTCACCCAACGATTCAAACGACAAGGGTATCTACCACATCCTTGGTTCGAGGGACGATGGTGAAGTGGTTGGCGAATTCTAACACGGATGCTGCCCAAAAACTCCACTGGCGAATCCTCCCCAAAGCCGACAACGCCACGGGGGGGGATTTTTGCCGGAGTGGCTTCGATTCTGATCGCGTAAGCCGCCATTCACTGCAGTATCAGAATCTGCACGACATGCGGTTTTCGTCAATACGGACGCGCGCTTGTCAGTGGAGGCCGGAAACCGGAAGAACGCATTTGAGATGAAGGGAACTGTAGATGCCCATTGTTGTTGCTGCTCGTGGGTCTTACACCGATTGGGCAAAACTGCTGGTTGTCGCGGTCGGAACGTTGCTATTTTCGGGCTGCGGATTATTCGAAGGGAAATCGGAACACCAGCAGATGCTGGACAAGCGAGACCAATTCGCGGAATTGGTTGCCACGTACGGTGGTTCCGCAGTCTTTGAAAAGCGGTCGATGGACGATCTGGCCGGCGTAGGATGGTTTATCGACCTGAGCGGCGCTGAAATTGACGATGCGCTGCTTAACGCTATGGCTGAAGTGGTCAAGAAGAAGCCGATTTTCGAACTGAACCTTGCCGATACTTCACTCACGGATGAACAATTGACGCAGCTTGATAAGGCAGACGTCCTGCAAAAGGTGATCTTTCTCAATCTCAGCAATTCACAAATCACCGATGCTGGATTGGACGGCATCAACAATTTTTACGTGATTCATGAATTGAACTTGAAGGGCACGAGCGTGAGCAAAGAGGCGATCAAACGGCTGGGAGACAAGCAGTTGGCCCAAAAGTATACTCCTAAGGACCTGCGCAAACGTCCGAATGTCGAAATCTGAAGCTCGGGCTCGCATGCGCGGCACTTCACGGTTTCGCTGACGGCAATGCCTCTGGATGTTCCTTGAGCAGCTTAACGAGCGCATCGGCAATCAAGACGTGTCCGCCGGCGTGCGGGTGATGGGGCTGTCCGGGTATGACTAATTCGCTGAAGCGATGGCCCTTTGCCCAATCCTTCACCTCACACACCACAAATCCTGCCTCGCGCGCGATTGGACTCAGTTGATCATACAAATTCCCCGGGTCCGCTCCAATCGGCAAATAGATCCACACGGGCAAAATTCCCCGCGCCCGGCAGTCCTCGACAATCGTGCGATAAACGGCCGCCAATAGCGCATCGCGGTCCCGGCTCAACTTGTTCTGAATGACCCCCGGCGGCGTCGTCGACGTAATCTGTGCCTGCTCCAAGATGTGCTCGATCGGCCGTGAACGAATCAGCTCATCCGTGGCAACCATCCTTGCCACGTGGTTGCCAAACTCGCGAAACTCGTCCTGGTGCGCAAAGTAAAATAACGCATCCGGCTGAAATCCCAAAACCTTGCGTTGAATTCGTACCATTCGATGGCTCGACCATTGTTTGCCGACTCCAAAATTTAGCAGTTCGTAATGCTCGCTGTTGGAACCCTGCGCGTTGAGCCGATTCTCCAAAACACGCACGAAACATTCGTCGTCGGCCACGCCGTACCCCATCACGACACTGGATCCGACGATGGCAATTCGCGTCGTCCCCGCTGGCTTATTCAGGGCGAGGGTATCGCGATCACGCATCCCAAACTTGTTGATCGACGTCGTTTTTCCGTTGAGTTCTACCCGTGCTCCCGGTATTAATTCCAATTCTTGAGCAGCGTCGGCCGGCCGCGCAACCTTGTCGAAGCCGGCCGCCTGTGCGCGTTGGATTTCATCGGTCGGTGACCACGAGGCAAGCATCGGTCCGGCCTGGATGGCCGTCGAATTCAAATCCTCGTAATACCCCGCCAACTGTTCCAACTCTGCTGCTTGAGCGTCCTCGTGGCGGAATTCAGCGATCGCACCCGCCATGTCAGAGCTGAGCACGTTAGCAAACCAAGGGGAACCAATCACCAAGAACGCCGCTAGGCCGACGGCATGCAGTTTGCCTGAGTCCCAGAATGAAAGCGCCGGCCGCATCGGTCTCCGCAACGCGAGGGTCCCTTTCAGCCGAATAATCACCGCACCAGTAACAACAACGAAAAGCAATCCCAGCATGACATAGGCGAGTCCTTGAGCTGTCCCCGGACGCCGCAAGACCCCCGCAAGCAGTGTCAAGAATTCCGGGTTCGTCCAACACGCCCAGAATAAACTCACGGCTGCAAACATGCCCACGATTCGCGCGGAGAGGCCGAACGCGGCATACCACGCTGAAGGGTCATGTCTGCGGCTCCGACGCATTTCGAGCAGCGCATTGATAGCGACGCACAGCCCCACGCCGATCCACAAGGAAGCATCACTAACGGTCACGGGAAAACGTCCCAGCAGCCAATACATCTGCCATGAGTGCAATAGCCATGTGCTCACAAAGACGACCAGCACTCCCGCAACCGTCGCCGCTCCCAACTTCCAACCGCGGCCGCGGAGTGAATAGAAAGTGGGAAAGAAAAACATTTTGAGCATGAAATCTTTCCAATAGATATTGATCCGCCGCCAGATGTCAGTGAAGCTCGATGCCAGAAAATACCGATCGTGCGTACGCGGCAAGTCGAATCCAAATAGGTGCAACAATCCGGCAATCAAATGGAATTGACCGGAAACGTGTAAATACAGCGCATAATTTGTCGCCATGAAAAGCGCGATGTGCGGCACGTCGTACAATTCATAGGGTTCGGGGACGAGATGGAACTTGATGTAGCGATAAAGCAGCAGATGCGTAAGCCCTCGCACGATGCAAACGATCCCCTTTTGGTAGATCTCCCATGGGTTGCCGTTATACCAGGAGTCTCGATACGTACTAAAATCCACCACGGGAAACAGAGGAAAACAGACATTGGGCGCCATGAAAAAATAGGAAAGCGTTGTGGTGAGCGGCGGATTGGTTCCGCCTTTGCGAGTTGAGTAGACATAGACCATCAGCCGGAACATGAACATTGATCCCAAGACGGGCCACACCGGGAGCGGCCATTGACTCCTCAGCACCACGAGCACGATGCCGGCGGCGACAAGAATCGATATACGCAACCAAAGGCCAACGGGCAAAAAACAAATCCCAATTAAAGCTCCACCCGCCACGAGTACGTAGAGGCCGTTCGCCAGCCCGAGGACTATGAAGACAGATGCTACGGACAGACATGCGAAGAATCCCATGCGAAATGCTGTGGGCAGCCACGTGTTTACGGCAAATCCGCCGATCATCACGCACAGCACGGGAAACAAAAGCCGCCGTCCTTCGATTTCGAACACATAGACAATTCCGGCGATGAGCAGCAGTTCCACCATCAACAATAGAAACTTTGCGGGTGCCCCGCCCGACGTTTCGTCGCTGTCTCCAACGGCCGGCTGCGATACGTCGGTTGGTTGTTCGAGTTCGGGCATGTCGCCTCTCCGAAGCGGTATACGTATGGGTGACGAACGGTCGTTTCAGTAGGGGCGTGTCATGCCAGGTCGGCAACAACCGCAACCATGACGTTCGAACGGGCTGTCGAGTTCAATCGCATTTCGAAGCACCGAATATGAACACTCTTCTCATTCAGAGTGCTACTGTCTCAATCGTTTCCCAATGACCGAGACAAAGCTTCAATCGACGGAAAATCTTCCAAGGGGTTGCTTGAGAATCGAATTCCCAGCCAGTCCTCAAGTTGAGCAATAATGGCGACCACATGCATCGAATCGATGCCCTGAGCCAGGATTGGTGCCTCGATGTCGATCTGGCTTGGGTCGATCTGCAATTCCTCGGCCATTTTCCCGACCAGCCAGTTCTGAATCTCGGCAGGCGATCTGCTTGATCGCGGACCAACTTCCTGAGTGAAATCCGGGCCATCGTTCATCTTGTGGACCTCGCAAACCGTGGGGCTAGACCCGACGCCCAATGACGACGTCAGGACCTGAATGGAAACCGTTCCATCGTGCAGCGGGCGACTTGGTGAGTGAAATGTGCACACAAGGTAACAAAGATTGTCGGTGCACACCACAAAAATAGCCCCGACGGTCTTGCCTACTTCTCCGCTGCTTCTGGAAGCTTCATGCGCTGCACGATCCGTGAAAATCGCTCATCGTTTCGGATCGGATCAAACCATGGCTCTTCACGGAGAAACACCAACTCCCAGGCCCGTTCCTCGAAGCCTTCCTCGAGAAGCTCAAACGCACGGTCGATGCGGCCCAACCCGATGCAGACGTAGGCCCGCTGCACCGGCGGCACATGTTCACTCCGCGCGTGTCTTTCCAACCGCTCTAAAATCGCTTGGGCTGCCGTTCGCTCGCCGGATTGCCCGTATGCATGTCCCAGGCCGGCCAATACTTCGGCTGTGTTATCGGAGAGCTGTACGGCCTTTTGATAGACCTCGATCGCCTTGGGGAAGTTCTCCAATTGCACGTATGCCATGCCCAACCAGTCATATGCCCAGGGAAAAGCGGGATCGCGCCGGCTGATCGCCGTCATGTGTGTGCGCATCGCATTGAAATCGCGTCCGAAGTAGAGGACCGCACCCTTGCCGGTCTGGAACCCGAGCGAATCCGGATCCGCTTTGCAGGCCAGATTGGTTTCGGTAAAAGCTTGCTCGTGGCGGCCCATGGCTGCCAGAAACAACGCATTCCAATGGTGCGCCTTGGCATTTTGGGGATCGAGTTCGATCGCGCGCGAGAACTCCGATTCGGCACCTTTCCAATCCCAATCACAAAGTCCAACAACGCCGAGTGCCGTGCGCGCGGCCGCACTCGCCTCATCGAGCGCAACGGCCCGTTCGGCAAGCCTGCGAGCTTTCGGGACGGTGTCATTTCGCGGCGAATAACCAAAACACCATAATGTGGCATACATCTCCGCGGCACCGGCATGCGCTGCCGCATTCTGTGGATTACGAACGATCTCCCGCTCAAATTCGTCTGCCGCGGCCTGAAACGCGATGCGGTACTTTTCGCCCAGACGGCCGTCCGGATTTTGAGCGGG
>CALFYU010000459.1 GCA_937952455.1 uncultured Planctomycetaceae bacterium | reverse complement strand
GACGGTGGACCTGCCCGGCCGCGGCCTGTCAGGCCCGATTGTGGTCGGCGACCGTGTATTTCTGACGGCCAGTTCCGGGTTTCGCCAGGACCGGTTGCACGTATTGTGCATCGACGCCAAGACGGGCCAAACCATTTGGCATCGGCAATTCTGGGCGACGGGCCGCACGATGTCGCATCCCAAGATGTGCAACGCCACACCGCAACCAGCCAGCGACGGCAAACGCATCTTTGCCTTTTTCTCGTCCAATGACCTGATCTGTTTGGATCTGGACGGCAACCTGCAGTGGTTTCGCGGTCTGACGCACGATTATCCCAACGCGAGCAACAGTTTGGGCATGGCCTCCTCGCCGGTGGTGGTCGACGATCAGGTGATCGTGCAAGTCGAAAACGCCAGCGATTCCTTCGCGACTGCTTTGAATGTCGAGACGGGGGAACAAACCTGGAGGATCGACCGGCCGTTGGGGAACAATTGGACGTCCCCCACAATTCTCGAGGGCCGCACTCCCGATGATAAGTTCGTCGTTCTGCAATCGGGAGAACACTTGATCGGCTACGATCCGCAGACCGGCAAAGAGATCTGGAAGCATGCATCGTCATGTTCGACAATTCCCTCGTCGACCGTGGTGGGTGACATGCTGTTCGTTCCCTCCTCCGGGCTGACGGCGCTGCGCTACATTCCCGACAGCGACGCCCCCGAGGTCGTCTGGCAGGAACAGCGTCTCGAACCGGCGACGCCTAGTCCCGTCGTCTATGACGGCCAGGTCTATACGACCAATCGAGCCGGGGTACTTCGCGCAGGCGATGTCGCCAATGGCGAATTGTTGTGGCAACTGCGGCTCAAAGGCCCTTTCAGCGGCACGCCCGTGATCGCCAACGGCAAGATGTATCTGTTCAGTGAGAAGGGCTTGGCACAGGTCGTCGACTTGGCGGGGAAGAAAGGGGAACTCGTGCATTCGGCCGAGTTTGTGGACACAATTCTGTGCACCCCCGCGATCGCCGACGGGGCGCTGTATGTCCGCAGCGACGAGCACCTATGGAAGATCGCTGAGAAGAAATAACCGAAGCGCAACACCGAACGAAGTTACCGGTGCTGCAGTCGCTTGCGCCGCAGAGAATATCCCGCCAGCGCCACGCCGCCAATTCCCAGCAGCACAAAGCTGGAAGGCTCGGGGATCACGGTCACCGTGAAATTGTCAAAGCTGAAGCCGTTGCCCTGCACCCAGCCCAGTTGCACACTTTGCCCGGGGGCGACGTAGTTATTTGATGAGAAGCTGTAGGGATCGATGGCCGCATTAATCGCTTTAGGATAAACCGTGGGGAAGGTTCCGATCGTCAGGCCCGCGATGTCCTCCACTGTGGCAAGCGGTTCCGGCGTGTAGAGTGATAGCGTCATCGCGTCGAACAGGATGTGCTTATTAAACATCAAACTGACCACTTCCACTCCGTTGATGCCGTCGATCAAATCGGTCGGATCGCCGGACGGCGGCGCGTTGATGCCGAATCCGCTGCTCGTGCGATTGAGCACGCCGATGTTCGCGCTGACGGTGACCACCAGTCCGTCGGTGCCGAATAATTGAAACGAGGCGGCTTCATCAACATCCTCGATGCTCGCAGCCCGGAGGTCAAAAATTTGTCCGGCCTGCAGAGGGGCCGCGGCGAGCAAAAATACGAGACTGACCATCAAATAAATTCCGCGACGCATCTTGGCACCTCTCAGTCTCAATGGAAAGGGTTGTTCCAGGCGAACGCTCCTATGCTGTTCGTTGACGGCCAAACGTAATGGGGGCCATCCTTGCCCGCGCCTCTAATGTTGCCGAGCGCCGGCCTGCACATCAAGAAAAATCGAGCAATTCTACACAATTTCTCTACAACTGGTTACAAAACCCTCTGACGCGTCACCTCCACACTTGTATGACAGTTTCACGAACAAGCGCAACCGGGTTTTGAAACTGGTTCTAAGACCAAAGGTGGTCTCTCAGGCAACAAGGTCCGAAACGGTTTGACCGCAGCACAAACAATCTCAGATCGCAAGTCCGGTACAGGTTTGTTAAGTCGTCGCGCGCAATCTACGGGACTCGGCGAGCCGCTTCAGCGAAACACGGTCGATTTTCCCGGTCGCGTTCAGCGGCATTTCCTCGAGGATTACGATCTCTTCGGGCGCCTTGTAACTGACGCGAGCCTGGGAAAAGGTGATCAATTCCGAGACCGACGGGCGGTCAACGCCCGGCGTGAGCGTGATATAAGCGCGGACGTTCTCTCCATGCACCAGGTCGTGCACGCCGACGACCCCGGCGCTCGCCACCGCCGGATGCGCAAGCAGCGACTCTTCGACTTCCTGCGGGCAAATGTTTGAGCCGTCGTGGATGATGATCTGTTTTTGCCGGCCGTCGAACCACAGGTAGCCGTCTTCGTCGACCCGGACGACGTCTCCCGTGTCCAGCCAGCCGTCGACGATCGTCTCCGCCGTCGCATCGGGCCGGTTCCAGTAGCCGATCATGTTCGACGGCGATTTGATCCACAGACGACCGTCGGTGCCGACAGGCACTTCGTTGCCTTGCGGGTCGCGGATCGACGCCTGAAATCCCGGTGCGAGCCGGCCGATCGAGCCGATCTTATTCAGTCCCGTAGGTGGGTTGATCGTGGCCAGCCCGATTTCCGACATGCCGTAGGTTTCATCAATCTCGATGCCGGTCAGCTCCACAAACTCCCGTTCCAATTCGGCCGACACTTTGTCGCCGCCGGCGAAGCAGATGCGGAGCGAATGAAAATGCTCGTGGCGGGCTTCGTGATCGTTGATCAATGCGAACAGCGCAGCCGGCAGCATGCACAGCAGCGTGGGCCGTGTTTCGGTCAGCAGCGGCAACAGCTCTTCGCCGATGAGCGAGCGTGCGACGTCGACTCGAATGCCGGCCGCCAAACCGGCCAGTGAAAACAGTGACGCCCCGATGTGCGAGATGGATGAAGCCGGCAGAAAGATATCGTCGGGGACAAACTGGTTCGCGGCGACGGCGCTGGCGATCATCCAGCCAAATGTCTCGTGTGTGTGCGTGACCCCTTTCGGTTTTCCCGTGCTGCCTGAGGTGAAGAAAATAAACGCCGGTGCGTCACCGTCCGGTTCCGGAAGGTCCGGCGAGGTCGGTACGTTCTTAAGCAGTTCTTCAAAACTGGGACTGCGTCCGCCCTCGCCGCCGAAGACGATCTGCCCCAGCGGCAATTGACCGGCCAATTTACTTTTGGCCAAATCGGCATCACGTTCCGCATGTGCCAGCAGAATCGACGCGCCGCTGACTTCCAGAGCGTGGTCGATCTCCGGCGCCTGGTAGCGGTAATTCAGCGGCGTAGCGACCAGCCCGGCTTTGAGGCAGGCGAGATAAAAAATTACCAGTGCCGTCCGATTGGGCATCAGCGACGCGACGCGGTCTCCCGGTTTCAGGCCGAGGGCCAACAAATTGGCCGCCACGCGGGAGCTGGCCGCGTCAAGTTCCCGCCAAGTCCAACTCAGATCGTGTGCGACCAGCGCCGGCGCATCGGGGTTGGCGTCGAGTCCGGTCTTGAGGAGATCCTTAATGACAATCGGCTTGTCGAGCGGGGGGCCGGCGATGGGCATCTGTTGTACCTCGGTGAAAATGCGAACGCTTCGTAAACGCGAGTGACATCGTAAACCGGGGAATGACTTACGGGAAAGATCAATCGACGCCTAACGGTTTGGCACGGATCAACTTCAAATACGGTCTCGATTCCGGCCACGCGCGGACTTTGTCCAGGCGGTCGGCCGGAACTTCGATCGACGTCACAAACTTGATCGGCAGCGTGTCCGGAAACTTCGCTTCCAGATATCCAAACGGAATTCGCGCCGCCTCGTCCTCCGCCGACAGCCCTTCTTTGCGCGGTGGGATAAACAGCGACCAGAATTCGTTCTTGTCCGTCGTTTCCAACATCTGCCGCATCCGCCGGCGGACGCGGTCGCTCGCGGGGGAATCGTCCAAATTTCGCAGTACGAGTACGGCCTGATAGGCCAGCGCTTTGTGCCAATGCTTCTCGGTCACGATGTAATGCGAATAATGCAGCCGGTCGTCGAAACCGAGGCTCAGTGGGTTGGTCGGTTCGGTCGGCAACGGCTTTCCGCCGGCCAATAGGCCCTGCATTTTGCGCGCGTCTTGATGGCGGATCGAATAAATAAAATGCATTCCGCTGAACGGCGTCGCCCAGCCGGTTTCGCGTGCGGAATCCTCCAGACGGATAATCACATCGCCATACCGTGGAGAACCATCGGGCGGTCCCACGCTGGCAAAGACGCACTCAAACGCCCCGAACAATTCGTTCTCGACAGCCGGAGTAGTGTGTTGAAACGGTTTGTCCGCGGACTTGTCCTCAAGCGTCAGCGAAAACAGCCCGCCGTTTTTGATCACGCCTCGCAAATGCTCAAAGTGCAAACGATTGACAATCGGCGGCGGCGTGTGTTCGATTTTATCCAGCAGTTTTGCTTCCTGCTGCGCTAGCGGACCGAGGAATAGCGCAAATTCTGCGATTGTGCATTGCGAGCTGATCTCCATCCACTTATTGATCATCTCCGCATCGAGCGGGCGATCGAACGGCATCGGTGAGATAGCAAAGCGGCGGGCCTGGACGACGGGATATCCGGCGAGCGATTTTTCGATTGGATCGGCATCGATGGCGGTCTGTTGGCCGAAGGCGGCATATTGATGACCAACGCAAATCAACACCGCAAACAACGTCACAGCGCCCCGGTGAGCGTCCATTTCAACTGACTCCTTGGTTTCATTTAACCCCGGTCACTTGTGCCCCATCGCGGCGTATTATAAAGGCCAGCTTCCACAGATGACAATCTGCGCTCGTGGGGTCCGTTGTGCGGACCGTGTGGTGGTGCACTATTCGAATCACAGCCCAATAGCACTTCGCATCCAGCATCGATTTCGGTCCGCACAGCGGGCCCTACGCGGTCAAGAACTTCCAATTAGAACTCCGGCAAAGAACACGATCAGGCCGCCCACGATGACCGTTATGATGGCGGCGCCCAGCGGCGTTTTCATGTACCGATGACGGATCCAGGCGATGACCAGCAATTCCACAACCACCACTGCGCCGGCCGTATAGGCGGCGATGGTGAAGGAGGGGATCAGAAAGGGCAGCGGATGACCAACGAAGCCGAGAAAGGTCACCCCACCGCAAACGGCACCCCGCAGCCAGGGGTTGCCGCGTCCGCTGAGTTTGCCGTCATCCGAAAGCGCCTCGGAGAAGGCCATGCTGATCCCCGCTCCCACCGCCGTCGCCAGTCCGACCAGAAACGCGGTGCGGCTGCTCTTGGTGGCCAGTGCGGCCGCAAACAGCGGGGCCAAGGACGAAACCGATCCGTCCATCAAACCCGCCAAGCCGGGTTGTACTACGGAGAGCAGAAACGATTTGTCGTCGGTGCGCAGCGATTGTCTCGCGACGTTTTCCGTTTTCGCGGTGTTTAAGGACGAAGCATCGTCGCTCATGTGTCAGCGATCCGTTTCTGCACTTAAAGCACACGGTCGAGATAATCACCCAAACTGTCGCATCGCCGACTGCGAAAAGCGACGTACCCGTCGGGGCGAATCAAATACGCACCCGTCGACTCGATTCCATAGCGACGGCACAGCGAATGTTGGGGATCTTCGATAACCGTGACCCCGTCAGGCACGGCGCACGGCACAGTCTCGTTGGTGACGAGATAGACGCTGATCCAATCTCCATGTTCCCGCAAGACCGATTCCGCCGCGGTGGTCATTTCGTCAAGCTGTTCAGCTGGTGTCGCGGGGGCGAACATGATCCAAGAGTGTTTCGCGTGCGTCAGCAGATCGTACAGCCTGCATACTTCGCCGGCGACGAGGATTGATTCCGCATCCACCGCTCGTGCTCCCGCGTGCGGCCCGCCCTGAAATTCGTTCTCCGACTCGATACACAGAGCGCAAGTCCGATAGTCAAGGTCGATTTCTTCCTGGTGGCGGCGGACCTTCATTCGTTGGCTTGCCGGCACGAACATGTGGTGAACGAGTCGGTCGCGTGCAAGCGGCGAAAGCTCCGCGAACAACTCAGCGGTTTCGGTGGCCGCCTTGGTGGCGGCGATCACATCGGCGGCCACTTGACGCCGCTCGACTTCGTAGCTGTCCAACCAAGATTCAGGAACGATGCCGCGGATTACCAGCGCGAGTTTCCAGGCGAGGTTGTGCGCATCTTGCAGGCCGGTGTTCATCCCCTGCCCGCCGAGTAAGCTGTGCACGTGCGCGGCGTCCCCGGCGAGAAACGTTCGCCCGTTCCGGTAGCGCGGCGCCAGCCGATAGTGGATGTGAAAATAAGCTAACCACCGCGGATCAGACACGCGAAATTCCCCCATGCTACGTTTCGTCACAAGCTCTTGCACAGAGTCGAGCGTGGGAGGTTGGGAAAGGTCGGTGTCTGCGAGAACGTTCGCCACCACAAACCGCCGGCCCTCATTGAGGATAAACAGGAACAGATCGCCGTCGTCGTGGAGAAAGATATAAACGTCCTCGGGCTGCAACGGTCCATCCACGATGACGTCGGCCAAGAGGTACGGAAAGGGATCCGCTGTACCTGGAAAGCTATCCTCGGTCAGATGCCGCACGGTGCTATGTGCCCCGTCGCAGCCGATCAGCCAGGGCGCGTCGACAATCTCCTCACGTCCGTCGGCCAATCGAATGGTCGCACGAACTCGCTCCGCGTCTTGTTCCAGCGCGATCAATTGAGTATTGCGCTCCACCGCCACGCCAAAGCTGTTGAGATGGCGTTCCAGGACTGCTTCGGTCGTGGCTTGCGAAAGCCCGATGCTGAATGGAAACTGTGAGTCGACGGAGAGTTCCTCAGCGCGGCCTCGGAACTGCCCGTTGGTGTACACCGTCATACCATGCAGAGGTTGCGATTGGGCGACGATCTCGTCGGCGATGCCCAGCCCATGCAGGATCTCCAACGACCGCGAATGTAGCACCGTGGCGCGACAGTGGGGATCTATGCCGGGCGACTGGTCGATGATTCGCACAGGGACGCCGTGCCGCGCCAATTCGGCCGCCATCATCAGCCCCGTCGTGCGCCCCCCGACCACCAAGACCGGCGAATCGGCCGCTGCCCCATTCATTATCGCGCTCCTGTGTTGCGCTTCCCGCAACGACTCACAGCTGGCGTCGTGCGACCAACCTTAATGATCGTCCATTGGCATAGTCTCACTGACCGGTTCCGGGGCGTCAACCCGGCGCGAGTTCTATCCGACCGATCGAACTTCCCGTAGTCGCCGCTCCAGAAATCGGCGCTCGCTGTCATTAGTGGCCAATTCCAGCGCACGCTCGTAACTCTCCGCAGCGGCAGCGCGGTTGCCGTCGCGGCGGAGGAGATCCGCACGCGCCGCGTGGAGCAAATAATAATCCGCCAGCTTAGCGTCGCCGGCAAGTTCATCGATCAATGCCAAACCAGCCTGCGGACCGTCCACCATCGCCACCGCTACGGCGCGGTTCAGCGAAACAACGGGCGACGGTTGGATCTGTGCCAACAGATCATACAGCCGCAGAATCTCGCGCCAATTGGTCTCTTCAGCACGGGTGGCTCGACAGTGCTCGGCCGATATCGCCGCCTGCAATGAGAAGGGACGTCGCCCCATCGACTGTCGTCGTGCGTATCGCCACGAAATGCCTCGGCCACCAGCGGCAGCGCCTCGGAAATCTGTGATTGGTCCCACAGACTGCGGTCCTGCTCTTCCAACAAAACCAGATTGCCCGATTTATCAAGTCGTGCCGCGCGACGCGAATCGTGCAAGAGCATCAGCGCCACCAGCCCGCTCACCTCGGCCGGCGGCTGCGGAGCCATGAGACCGCGCAATAGTTGCGCCAGGCGAATCGCCTCGCTGCACAGGTCGGTTCTCACCAAGGCCTCCCCGTGCATGGCCGAGTAGCCTTCGTTGAAAATCAGATAGATCACCGTCAATACGGCATCGAGTCGCGGCAATAGGTTGTCCACTTCCGGCACGACAAAGGGGATGCCGGCGTCGCGAATTTTTTGTTTGGCGCGGACCAGCCGCTGTGCCATCGTGGCTGTGGGCACGAGAAACGCCCGGGCGATTTCGTCGGTCTCCAATCCGCCTAGCATCCGCAACGTCAACGCCACTTGGGCTTCGCCGGCCAGTGAGGGGTGGCAGCAGGTGAAAATCAGCCGCAAACGGTCATCGGGAATGTCGCCCGATTCGTCTGCCGGGGCCTGGACGGTGGGCACCAACCCGGCCGCGACGTGCGACTGAAGTTTCTCCGTCAGCCGGGCATTGCGGCGAATGCGGTCGATCGCCTTGTGCCGGGCCGTGCTGACGATCCAGGCACGGGGGGAGTCGGGGATTCCATTCTCGGGCCAATCACGCACGGCCAGCGCAAATGCCTCCTGGGCGGCCTCTTCGGCGATATCGAAATCGCCGAAAAACCGAATCAGAGTCGCCACAATCCGGCTCCAGTCCGAGCGATAGACGGCGTCAACGGTTTGGTGGATATCGGCGGACATAAAAATATTCTGTTTTTTTTGTAACGGTGTCGATTCCGGCCGGCGGCGTTCGACTGATTGTTGGAGGCGGAAAACCTGCCTCAACCAAACAAAAACCTCAAAACGGGAGAATCAAAATGAACACAAATTATCGAAAAACGATGGAGGCGAACGAAACGGAATTGCAGCGCGTGATCGAGCCGCTCGCCAGTTACTTGTGCGCGACGGATCAACCGCGTATTGCTTTAAAGTTGGCGGTGGCGACGCTTTGTCGCGAAATTGAACAGATCAACCTGGCCGCCAACGCGCAGGTGGTCGATTTCCTGGAAACCCGCTACGTCGTGCCGGTTTGACGAACAATTTCCCAAATCAAAAAATATTTCCGGATTGTTGTCGATCTGCCCAACGGCCATTCGACTCACTTAAGAAACTCTGATTTACTGGTCCATTTTCGGGGAGCTTCAAAGCATGAAATATATGATGCTGGTGTATTTGAATGAACAGGCGCTGAACGACGAGGAACGGCAGCAATGTTATGTCGACTCGACTCAATTGACACATGATCTGGCGCAAAAAGGACAATTTGTCGCCGCATCGCCGCTGCACCCCGTTTCCACCGCCACGAGTGTACGCGTCCGTGAGGGCAAAGCGCTCGTCACCGACGGCCCGTTTGCCGAAACCCACGAACAATTGGGCGGATACTACATCGTCGACGCCGAAAATCTGGACGACGCGATCGCCATTGCCGAGCGGATTCCACCGGCAAAAAAGGGAACGATTGAAATCCGGCCGATTATGGAACTCGAGGGCTTGCCCGGAAAGTAGGCGACGTCGGTCGGCAAATTCCTTCGCGAAAACTTGACATGCCATTCAAAAAATTCATCAGGAAACGACGATGCAGACGATCACCCCTTGCTTGTGGTTTGACGGACAGGCTGAAGACGCAGCGAAATTCTATACGTCGGTTTTCGAGAATTCAAAGATCACCAAGGTCACGCACTACGACGAAGGGGGGCCGCGGCCGGCCGGGAGCGTGCTGACCGTCGAATTCGAACTCAACGGCCAAAAATTTCTGGGACTTAACGGTGGACCGGAGTTTCCACTCACGGAAGCGGTGTCGTTCATCGTGAACTGTGAGTCTCAGGCGGAGGTCGACTATTATTGGGAAAAGCTCACCGAGGGCGGACAAGAGGTTCAATGCGGTTGGCTAAAGGACAAATTCGGCTTGTCCTGGCAAATTACGCCCACAATCGTAAGCAAACTCATCGCCGACGGCGATCCGCAACGGTCGCAGCGTGTCATGGCGGCCTTGAGGCAAATGGTCAAACTCGACATCGATGCCTTGCAGCGGGCGTATGATCAATGACCGGCGGACGGCGCAGCGAACAAACTACAGAAAACGGTCCATTCCCCGCGAGACGAAAAGGGCACGATCATGTCAGCAGAAGCTTCCTCGACCACGACGTCCAAAGGCATGCTCTGGACGGGGCGGGTTTTCAGCTATTTGCCGGCGCTGTTGCTGCTGGTGGACGGCGTAGTGAAGCTCTTTAAGCCGGAACCGGTGGTGACGGAAACCGTGAAGATCGGTTTTCCCGAAAGCGCCATTGTTCCGTTAGGGGTGGTTCTAACCACGTGCGTAATCTTGTATCTCATTCCTCGTACGGCGGTGCTGGGGGCCATCTTGCTGACGGGCTATTTGGGTGGCGCGGTCGCGACTCACGTGCACATCGGCGACGGTCTCTTTCCAATCCTCTTTCCGGCGATCTTCGGCGCGGTCTTGTGGTTTGGCCTGTGGTTGCGGGACGAACGGTTGCGATCACTGACTCCGCTAAGGAAGTAACTCGAATTCACAACTTATCCAAAACGCTCATTACGGGAGACAAACGATGCGAGTCATGGTGATGGTCAAAGCCACAAAAGGTTCCGAAGCGGGCGAAATGCCCAGCGAAGAATTGCTCACGGCCATGGGAAAATACAACGAAGAACTGGTCGACGCGGGAATCATGCTCGCCGGCGAAGGACTGCACCCCAGCTCCAAGGGCGCGCGGGTCCGGTTTTCGGGAACAGACCGGATGGTCATCGACGGCCCCTTCGCCGAAACCAAGGAATTGGTAGCCGGATTCTGGCTATGGAAGGTCGATTCGATGGAGCAGGCCATCGAGTGGGTCAAACGCTGCCCCAACCCCATGATGGAAGACTCCGAGATCGAAATCCGCCGCGTCTTTGAAGCAGAAGATTTCGGGGCGGAGTTCACTCCGGAGTTGCAGGAACAAGAAGACAAGCTGCGCGCCAGAATTGAGAAACAACAGGGCTGAAAACGGCCATGCATTGTGTCACCTGACACGGCGGTTCGGCTGCTGAGATCAATTAGCCACCGAGTACACAGGGCTCACAGAGACTTGCGCCGAAGCGAAGACGACCGCCTGACATAGTTTTTTCTCCGTGATCTCGGTGGCAACAACCCTGCGTGCAAGATCAATAACCTTTC
>CALFYU010000458.1 GCA_937952455.1 uncultured Planctomycetaceae bacterium | reverse complement strand
ATGGGCGTGGGTTCGCCTTGTGGAACGAAC
This sequence comes from uncultured Planctomycetaceae bacterium, assembly GCA_937952455.1. Taxonomy (GTDB): domain Bacteria; phylum Planctomycetota; class Planctomycetia; order Planctomycetales; family Planctomycetaceae; genus Symmachiella. Next base: position 10,984 of record CALFYU010000458.1, on the reverse strand, counting down.
TGGCGTGGCGTACTATTCGTAGGGTGCGTGACGACGCGCGTTTCTATGCATGACTTTTGACTTGCAATCCAACGGGGTTTTGGTTCACGAGTAGACAGCACTGGCAAAGCCAGTGGCACCCAACTTTTCTCTTTGGCAATGCACTAGCCGACCGAACTCATAGTATAAGTAGAAATCCCCCCAATTGTCGCAGCCGGGCGGCGGTTGGTGCGTGACGATGGCCTGGGCAACGGGTTATACTCAAGCATTCGGGGCAATTGCGGGCGTTGGCATCTGTTGAGAATTCGACTGAGGTGGCGGTCATGGTATTTCGAAATACGTTTTTGGCAGCGGTCTGTTTGACGCTTTTCAGCGGTTCCGCAACGGCGGCGGACGATCCTGCGATCTTGTCGTTGCTCACAAAGCCGATCATCGGCCCCGATTTGAGCGAAAAAGAAGTCATGGACTTCACCGACGCGCGGGTGATGCCCATGCCCGAGGTCGAAACCATCGCCGAGTGGGAAGCGTTCGTCAAGCGTCAGCGCGAGGCGACCTTTTCGGAAGTGATCTATCGCGGCACCGCCGCCCAGTGGCGAGATGCGGACCTGGGCGTCGCGTTTCTCGACAAGATCGATGCCGGTCCGGGATACTCGATACGCAAACTTCGCTACGAAGTACTGCCCGACTTGTGGGTTCCCGCCCTGCTCTATGAGCCGGATAACCTCGCCGGCAAGGTGCCGGCGATTCTCAATGTCAACGGGCATGACGGCGACGGCAAGGCGGCGGCGTACAAGCAGATTCGCTGCATCAATCAAGCCAAGCGGGGTATGATCGCGTTGAATGTCGAATGGTTCGGCATGGGGCAATTGAAGACGGAAAACTTCGTCCATTACCGGCTCAATCAAATCGACCTATGCGGCACGAGCGGATACGCCCCGTTTTATCTGGCGATGAAACGCGCATTGGACGTATTACTTGCGCACGAAAACGCCGATCCTGGCCGCGTGGCCGTTACTGGATTGTCGGGGGGCGGATGCCAGACGATTCAAATCAGCGCGCTGGATGAACGGGTCACGCTCGCCGACCCGGTTGCAGGCTACTCCAGTTTTCACACCCGCGCCCGGTACCTATCCGATCTGGGGGACTCCGAACAAACGCCGGTCGATCTGGCGGTGACGGCCGACTATTCCGTCCTGACCGCCATGCGCGCTCCGCGGCCGACGCTGTTGACCTATAACGACAAAGACAATTGCTGTTTCCGCGCCGGGCACGCGTTGCCGCCATTGCTGCAGGCAGCGGAGCCGATCTTTCGGTTGTACGGCCGACCGGAGAACCTGAGTTCGCACATCAACATCGATCCCGGCACGCACAACTATGAGAAGGACAACCGGCAGCAATTATACGCCTTCCTCGGCCGGCATTTTTATCCGGATGACGCGAACTACGATGCGGCGGAGATTTCCAGTGATGATGAGGTACTCGGGGCCGATGAGTTAACGGTGCCGTTGCCGGATGACAATCTGAACTTGCATGCGCTCGCAGTCGCCGAGATGCAAATGCTGCCCCGCGACGGCGAATTGCCCGACGCGGCCGGAAGTGCCGCCGGTTGGCAGCGGACCAAGCGCGCCCAGCTGCGGCAGGTGGTGCGCCCTCCCAGCTACGACGTTGAGGCCGTGACCCTTGGGGAACAAGAAATCGCTGGCACGCAGGCAACGTTCTGGCGTCTGAAACTCGGCGGCGAATGGACGGTGCCGGCGGTGGAACTCGTGCGCGGTACGCCGCAGGGAACGGTGATCCTCATCGGCGACGAAGGCCGCGCGGGGGCGGCCCCCTTGATCGAAGAACTACTGGCGGCAAACAACCGCGTGATTGCCGTCGATCCGTTCTATTTTGGAGAATCCAAGATCAAAGACCGCGACTTTCTGTTTGCGCTGTTGGTCTCGGCGCTAGGCGAACGGCCGTTAGGCACTCAAGCGGCACAGGTCGCCGCCGGCGCAAAATGGGCGGCAGCAAAGGACCAGGTGCGCCGCATCAAGCTGATCGCGGACGGCCATCGCACCAGCGTGATAGCGCTCGTGACGGCGGCGCTCAATGGAGACGTCATCAGCGGCATCGCACTGCACGATTCTTTGGGAAGCCTGCGGCAGGTGATTGAAGAAAACCGACAAGTCACGCAGTCCCCGGAGCTATTCTGCTTCGGGCTCCTGGCCGATCACGACATCAAGCAACTCGCCGCCTTGGTTGCGCCCAACACGGTGACATTCGTCAAACCCAGCCCTCGCGTGCGGAACGAATTGGCGGACCTGGAAGCGTTCTACGCGGAGTTGGGTATCCAGTTTGACCCGTTTCGAGATTAGTCAGTTCGCACGACCATATCGAAATCGGGTTTGGGCAATTGAGATAGCTGAACGTCTGCTTTAATCGATGGCTGGTTCGAACTGTCTTGAAACACACGCCTCGTTTCCGGCATCGAAACGTCTTGGCAGGTTTGGGGCATCCGGCTAGAATCCGCCGCGATAGTGCACCTCACCGGTTCCCGCGTCGGGAATCTCCCCTCTCCTCTCAATCCTTTTGGCGAACGTGCCCCGCAATTTCCCCTTGCGACCGCTGGCCTGTTTGGCGTGTGCGTGTGTCCTCTCCGCTGCGATGAGCGGGTGTGTACACCGGCGGATGACAATCCGTAGCAACCCACCCGGGGCACGTGTGTTCTTGGAGGATAAGGAGATCGGTTTCACGCCTGTGTCGACCGACTTTACTTATTACGGCACACGCGAGATTACGCTGGTCAAAGATGGCTATGAGACCGCCACAATCTATCAACCGGTGAAAAAGCCCTGGTATCAGTACCTGCCGTTTGCATTCTGCGCCGACAACCTCAGCCCGGTGAAGATCAACAACCGGCACGAATTCAATTACCAGTTACAGCCGCAACGCATCGTGCCCAACGACGAAATCTTGGGACGCGGCTGGGAACTCCGCAACGCCGCTCAGATTCCCGAGTAGATCGCCCGTTAATGCTTTGTCCGTAGGGGCCGCTGTGCGGACCGCGCGCAATGCTAAACGTAATTCTTGGTCCGCAAAGCGGATCCTACGTTGCTCAGACGGGGGCCAGAATAGTGCGCCCAACGTCGTGCAAAGTAAGGTGCCTCGCGACGCACCCTACGACGACAAGTCATGGCGTGCGTTATTTGAGGCCGGAGCTGCCTTTGAGGGCGCCGCCGACGCCGATGACCTCGGGGTGCCGTGCGATCTTGTCGGCGAAGACCCACAGGTCGCGCATGGCCGGTTCCAGGTTGCGGAGCATGACGCTTAGCAATTGCGCGGTCTGGTTAAGATGATTGTACAATTCCGGGTCGGCGACGAACTTTTGTAGCGAACCATCTTCGGAATTGACTGCCTTGGCGAACTGATTCAACTCGCTCAGCAGCATGTCGAGCTTGACGATCGAACTGTCGAGGCTTGTTACGATGCGATGGCTCCGCTGGGCGAGCGGGCCGGTGACGTGCGCCAGGTTTGCCAGGTTTTGGTCCGCCTTGGCGACAGCCAGTTTGACGGCACCGATCGTGTCCCGCGTCTCCTCGACCATTTGCGGCAGGGCGGCGACGGCGCGTTCAATGTTTCGCTGATTTTCGGGATTGCCGACGATTGTGTTGGCGTTGTTGAGCGTGACTGTGAATTGATGCAGCGATTCGGCGGCGCGTTCCACGACGATTTCGATGTTGCCGCGGTTGGTCTCGGCAATGTTGTTGACGTTTTCGCCGACTTTCTTCCATTCCGCACTGGTGGCTTCAAATGAAGCCATCGTCTTGCCCATCGTGTCTTCCAGCCGCTGGACGATCTTCATCAAATCGACTGCCGACTCACCGACGAGCGTGTCGCCGGGTTGATAGAACTCACGGGCTTTGCCGGGGGCGAATTCGATGCTGGCGTCTCCCAGCAATGATTGCGACAGCCGGGCGCGGCAGTCGCGGCGGAGGTAAAATTTCTCATTGATGTCGACTTCCACAATCACGCCGCCGCGCTCTTCGTCAAACGTCACACCGGCAACCTGTCCGATCGTAATGCCATTTTTGCGCACCGGCGTGAGTTCCTGGACCCCCGGCGCATCGTCAAAGCGGATGGCTAGCGAATAGGTCTTTTGAAAGAGCCGCCGCATCTCGCCGAAGGTGAACACCAATCCCACGGCGACGAACAGGGCCGTGATCACAAACAATCCGACGCGAAACTGTAGTTGGCGTTCTGTCATCTCGGGTTCATCCTGCAATTGTGCTCAACGTGGTCCGCGGCAAGTCGTGTTTATTGGCTGTCTGAGCGGATCGATAGGGAGGTGGAGTTGTCAGGCGACCGACAGTTCCCGCATGCGTTCGCCGGCTTCTCCGTGAACGAATTGCGAGACGCGCGGGTCTTCCGACGCGAACGCTTCCTCCGCGGTGCCTTCGAAGATGATCTGCGGTTCGTCCGGATCCAGCCGAGGCAGTGGAAAAAACATCACGACGCGGTCGGCCACTTTGCGGACGGTGGTCATGTCGTGCGTGACGACAATGCTCGTCACCGGACGCCGGCGGCGGGTCTGCAGAATCAGGTTGTTGATCACGTCGCTCATGATCGGATCCAGCCCGGTTGTCGGCTCGTCGTACATCATGATTTCCGGAACCAGCGCTAAGGCCCGCGCCAGACCGACGCGTTTCTTCATTCCGCCGGAAAGTTGCGCAGGCTTCTTGCGGCAGACCGACGTCGGCAATCCGACTTCCAAGATCCGTTCCTCAACGATGGCCTGGATCTTTTCCTCCGGCAGCACGGTGTTTTGCCGCAGGGGAAACGCAATATTTTCGTAGACGTTCAGACTGTCAAACAGCGCGGCCCCTTGAAACAGATAGCCGAACCGCTGCCGGTCCTGGGACAATTCCCGTTCGGACCGATCCGTGAGCGGGCGATCCTCAAATAGCGCCAAGCCCGACGTCGGCTTGAGCAAGCCAATCAGCAGTTTCATCGTCACGCTTTTCCCACAGCCGCTCTCGCCGATGACGACCAACGTTTCTCCGCGGCTGACGGTCAGATTCACATCGCGCAGTACCTGCTGGTCGCCGAACCGTTTCGACGCGTTGCGGAGTTCCAGGATGGTTGTGGCGGGTGTCATGGATGGAGTATCACGCGAATTGCGTCAGAACGGTCACGGGATCGGTATGCAAGACCACGCCGCCGCCATAGGAGGGCCATAAGGCGTAGTACAATCCCTGCAGAAACGCCCCCAAGGCGAAGTCGAGCGCCAGGATCAAGACGAAGGAGAAGACAAATGCTTCGGTCGCCGCCCGGCCGACCCCTTCGGCGCCGGCGGTGCAGTTAAAACCGCGATGGCAGGCGACGACGGCGATTGCTGCTCCGAAGAATGTGCTTTTGAACATGCCGCAAAACAGATCGTACGGCCCGACATATTCGATCGCGTGATGCCAATAGTGGTGGCTGTTGATGCCCAAAACATAACTACTCAAAAACCAGCCGCCGAGAATGCCGGTGGCGTCGGCGACGATCGTCAACAACGGGATCAACGTGAAACAAGCCAAAAACCGCGGCACGACCAAATAGTTCACCGGATTGGCTCCCATGGCCGAGAGCGCGTCGATTTGTTCGGTGACCCGCATCGTCCCCAATTCGGCCGCAATGGCGCTGCCCACCCGTCCGGCGAGCATCGTCGCCGCCAATACCGGGCCGAGTTCTTTGACGAGAGAGATATTGATAATTGCGCCCAGTTTGGTTTCCATGTGCATCAGGCGAAACTGGTCGTAGGTCTGTACAGCCAGCACCATGCCGATGAATCCGCCGGTAACAATCACCACCGGCAAACTCAACACGCCCGTCTGATACAGGCTGGGCAGGAGTACGCGTCTGCGCGGCAACCGGGTCGTCGCCCAAAATAGGATGTTGGTGAAAAAAATCGTCACATCGCCGACAACTTCCACCGACGCCAGCGTGAGCTTGCCGAGAAAGTGAATCGGACCGGTTCGGTCGACCGGGTTTGTGACGGATGCCATCGTCTGGAACTTCCTTGTTCGCGGCTGTGACCAACCCCGCCGGCGAGCCTTTTTGGCTCGCGGTGCAGGTATCGCCGTCGAATTGCATAGATGAGATGGAGAGACGTAATTTGGGGCGGGAGAATACCCGGTATCGTCGATTGAAGCGAGGCCAATCTGACGACGCAGAATACACCGACCGGCCTTCTGGAGATGTCGGGTGCTACTGCTGCCCTGCTCAGTAGCGCCTCTCTGCAAACACCATTCGCACTGGCGGACAAGCCGCCAGTGGCACCCTTCGTTTATCTTGAACTAGCCGGCCGTTATTTTGAGATGTCGTAACAGGCGGCTTCGCGGGCGTTTCTTACAAACAGTCGGCCGCGGACCAAGGTTGGATGATTCCAGGTTTTACCTTCGATGGCCTGAAAACGGGCAATCGGTGTCGGCTTTTCCGGTTGAGCGGGAATCAGCAAGACCTCACCCGCCTCGGTAATGACCAACAACAGATCGTCGACCAACAGGATTTGACCGTAACCGTACCGCCCCGCTTTCCACATCCGCTTGCCGGTTTTGAGATCCAGGCAAGTCAGCACGCCCTCGTCCAGTCCGTAGACGTAGTCGTCCTTGACGACCACCTCGTTGAATTTGGCTTTGAGCCGCGTGGTCTTCCAGATCTGCTCGGCCGACCATTGGTCGCCCTCGCGCTGAATATCAAGCAGCGCCCCGCCCATGCCGTATCCGCTGGCGATCAAGATTCGCGAATCATCGAGCTGATATGGCAAGATGGCGTTGACCTTGGGGCTGGGCGCCCAGGGGAAACTCCATAGCAATTCCCCCGTCTCGGGATCGTGGGCCATGAGGCCGTCGCCCGCAAAGATAAGCAGTTGCCGCGTCCCTTGAATCTCGACCAGTCGGGGTGAACTGTAAGCCGCCGGGCCGTTCCCCACCGCCCAGGCCCGTTCGCCCGTCGATCGGTCATAGGCGATCAGGCCAGCAACTTTGCCGCCGGCATTGACGACGACCACGTCGTCATAGACCAGCGGCGAACCGGCGGCGCCCCAGGTGAGAACTTCCACGTCCGCGTCTTCCAGGATGTTCGTCGACCAGATCTGTTCCCCGGTGCGGGCGTCGAGGCAATTCAGGATGCCGGTCGCTCCTTGAGCATAAATCTTGCCGTCATAAAATGTTGGCGTGGCCCGTGGACCGTCGCTGCCCATCGCCTCGGAAAAACGCGTGACGTCGTTGTGCGCCCAAACTTCAACGCCGGTGTCGGCGTCGTAACAGACGACCGCTTCATTTTCGCCGCGCTGCTCCTGGGTGAAGGCCAATCCGCCCACGACAATAAACGACGACCATCCCGGTCCCACGGGGTGCCGCCAGATTTCTCGGGGCGGTTCTTCGTCCCAATTTGTGCGGATGCCCGCATCGACGATCTGCCCCGTGCGGTCCGCGCCGCGCAATATGGTCACGTCTCCCTCGCTGACGACAATCTCCGACGGCGGAGCGACGTCTTTCACGTCACCGGCCGCCTGCCCGTCGCGATATTCCGCGGCGAGTTCCTCGGCGGTCGGCGTCCAGCGGAAGGCCAACATTGGAAAGACGGCGCCGGAGTATTCGTCGACGCGAATGGATAATCGAGCGGCGACGGCAAGCAATGCGACCACGCCCAAGCCGGCAAACCGCGTCCGCCACCGCACCCGGCTGGCGAAGATCCACCAGAGGAGCAGCAACGTCGAGACAATGATCGCGGTCAGCCACATCGAGACCGATTGGATCGGCCGATTTTCGCGTGCGGACCACCAGATGAACGATTCGACCGCAGCGGCGACACCCAGAATCACGGCTGCCGGCCACCACCGAATGCCGGCCGGGCGCCCGGGAACGTCAGCCGGTTCTGTCGCTAAGGACTTTTCGGGGAGATTGTCCGGGGCGGGTGATGTTCCCGAATCAGCCGCGTTTCCGTCGGTGGGCGTCATGGTCACTCCCTTTGCTCAAGACACGGTTTGCCGGTCAATTCAGCCGTTCCCCCGTTTGGCGATCGAATTTCGCCGGGCGGCGCTGTGCGGGAACGCTGTCGCCTGTCTCTTTTTTCCAGGTCTGCAGTTGGCCGAGTAGTTCGTCGCGGACCTTTGCGTATTGGGGATCATCGGCCAAATTGCGCAGCTCATCCGGATCGGTCTGCAGGTCGTATAGTTCGACCGCCGGACGCGGTTCGGTGAAACATTGCTGCTGATTGTCGCCCAGTTTCCCCTCGGATCGTAATTTGATCATCGCCTGATAGGTTTCGCCGCGGACGGCGTCGGCCGGGGGCGTGCCGGGCAAATCGTTATAGGTATTCTCGATCAGTTTATATCGCGGCGTGCGAATCGCGCGGCCATGGGCGTTGAAGTCATGCCAGTTGTGCTCGGCAAAGACTGCGTCGCGAGTCTTCGCTTTGGGATTCGACAAGATCGGCGCGAAGCTCTTACCCTGAAACGTCGGCCCCGCCGGGACTCCCGCCAACTCCAGGATCGTCGGGGCGAGGTCAATCGAACTGATCAACGACTCCGTCGCGCCGCCGGCGGCGACCTGTTTGGGCCAACGTACTATCCACGGGGTCTTGATGCCGCTGTCATAAATGGTCGTCTTGGCCCGCGGAAACGGACGTCCGTTGTCGCTCAGAAAAACGACGACGGTGTCATCCGCCGCTCCCTGTTTGTCGAGTTCGGCCAAGACCTCGCCCACGACACCGTCCAGGCGGGCGATCTCATCGTAATACATCGCCAAATCGTGGCGGGTGGCGAGGACATCGGGCAAATAGGGCGGCACGACGGCGTCGCTCAGCTTGTGCGGCTCGTCGATGGTACCGTCTTGATAGGGGCGGTGCGGATCGAAGAACGCCATCCACAAAAAGAACGGCTGATTTTTCGGCCGCTGCTCGATCGCCTCCAGCCAGACGTTCTCACGTCCGCCGTATATACGATCAAAGTTCCGCTTTTCATTGGGACCCAAATGCCACTTCCCTGCGGCGGCCGTGTAATAACCAGCATCCTTCAACCGCCGCGCGACGGTAATTTGATCGGCCGGCAAGGGTTGGTGCAATTCCGGGGCGCCGGTGTTGTGTGGATAGCGTCCGGTCAGAATACTGCACCGGCTCGGGCTGCAGGAACTGCAGGTCAAAAACGCGTTGTCAAATCGCAACCCGTCGCGGGCAAGCGCGTCGATGTTCGGTGTGCGGATACTCGGATGTCCGTACGCGCCGCAATCGTCCCAGGCCATGTCGTCTGCAATAAAGACGATGAAGTTGGGACGCTCGGCCGCCTGGGACATGGAACCGCACAATACGATCAACAGTCCACCGAGTAAGACGCGCATGCTGCTCACCTGTTGTGTATCACGTGTGCGGCGACGAGGCCTGGTCCTCCAGCAACAGTTGATTGTCGTATTCCTCTTCCAAATGCCGCACATTTTCGGCAAGTTCACCGTCCTGCTCAACGGCCGACGAGACTTGCAGTTCCCATTCGGTGCTCGCCGTGCGCAACTCGTCGAGATTGGGGGAGATGCCCAAAATTGTCGCCAGCCGCCGCGTCACCGCCAGAATGCTCGCCGGATTGGCACCGGTGAGATAGCCCGGAATCTCGGCGACGAGGGACGTCATCCGCAAATCCGCGTCGTCGGCTTGGGACAGCAAATAGCTCACAAACGAACCCGGTCCCGAATACGCCGTGCGGCGGACGCCATACTTGTCCATCTCGTCCAGCAATTCCGCGTGCGAACAGGAGACGTGCAGTCGCGGTTCGCGTGTGTGCGGCACACCGCCGCCGAACGACCCCACAAACAGAATCCTTTTGATCCCCAACTCACTGCAGACGGAAAACAGGCAATCGCGAAACACCCGCCAGCGGAGATGCGGCTCTTTGCCGACAAACAACACGAGATTCGACGAGGTATCGACGAAGAACCGGTTCTCGGGCATCTGAATCCGTTTGAGCAGCCCGTCTTCGTATTCAATATGCGGCCGGAACAGCGCTGCGATCTCCATCGGCCCGTTCTGAATATAAAACGGATCGGGATCGATTTCCGCCAACGGAGCTGCGTTCAATACAGAGACCAACCGGCGGACCGTGCCGGTCGACACGTCGCCGCCGTCCATCCAGCCTGAAAATGCTAGCAGTAGCGTGGCATTTTTGAGTCGGACCTGATCGTGGTAACGGATTAAGTCTTGCGGGTTGTCATTCATGCCGGAATTTTAGTGGACGCGCGGCTCCCGGACAACACGCGCGGCGTTTTCCAGAGAAATCAGGCGTTTCACGCGGGCGTCGCGTAAGTCGGCGAGATCATCTTGCATTTCGCCCGACAATCTGCGAGCGTGTCCGCAAGCTGAGCGCACGACTCGATTCAGTCGACCGGCTGCGGCCGCGCACACTTATGAGGAGGCCCCGAATGCGACGCGTGGCTTTGTACGTCACTTTGGTGCTGTTCAATGCGTGCGGCCTGCTATTGATCTCGGCGGCGATTCAACAGTACGTCACGGCGGACGCGTCAGTCCGCTGGCCGACGGTCGAAGGCAAAGTGCTCTCCGTGAAGGTGGTCGAGCAGGAAAACCAGCCGCACAGCCGCAAGCGAGGCGAGCCGATCCGGTATACTTATCACGCGGAGGTGGAATACGAATACTCAGTCGGCGGGGAAACCTATCGCGGCCAACGGATTACGGTTGGCGACTACGGCACAGACGATCGCCAACGGGCCGAAGACATCGCCATGCAATTCCAACCCGGCGGACCGGTCACCGTCTTTTATGATCCGGCCGCACCGAAATCCGCACTGCTGAGGCCGGGCAATACCGACGGGGTGGCAACGCTGCTGATCATGGGAATCCTGTTTATGGTCATTCCCGCCGGTTTAGTCATTGCCGTCGGCGGACGGGAACTGGTGCCGCTCTGGATCCGCGTCTGGTGGAGCATGCGGTTTGGGAAATTGCGAAACGTTGAAGCGGCTCCACAGGAGGCCGCGGTGCA